>NZ_JACARS010000075.1:0-52770 GCF_013386485.1 Pseudomonas sp. P7758
AGCTCCCTCGCCACAGGGGGGGCTGCTCGGCTCATTGCGCACAGACCTCCCGCAGGCAACCGCGCAGCCAGCGATGGGCCAGGTCGGCGTCCAGGCGCGGGTGCCAGAGCATCGATACGGTGAAGTCCGGGAACACGAACGGCAGCGCAAAGCGGTAGAGGTCGCTGTGCAGGTTGGCGGTATGCCGCTCCGGCACGCTGGCGATCAGGTCGGTGCTGCGGGCCAGGGCCAGGGCGGTCGAGAAGCCGGCGACGATGGTCACCACGTCCCGGGTCAGCCCGAGCGCTTCAAGGGCTTGATGGATCTGGCCCTGATCACGGCCGCGCCGGGACACGTAGATGTGCTGGCCTTCGGCGAAGCGCTGCGGCGTGACTTCGCCCTGGCTGAGCGGATGGCCCTTGCGCACCACGCCGATAAACCGGTCGCGGAACAGCGCCTGGGTCAGCACCTCGGGGCTGGCGCTGCTGTCGACCACGCCAGTTTCCAGGTCGACACTGCCATCGCGCAGCGGCGTGCTGCCTTTGTCCGGCTTGTGCACGAAGCGCAACCGCACGCCAGGCGCTTCCCGGGCGATCCGCGTCAACAGCGCCGGGCCGAAGTTTTCAACAAATCCGTCGCTGGTGCGCAAGGTGAAGGTGCGTACCAGTTGGCTCACATCCAGCGTCGCAGCGGGTCGCAACACCGCTTCGGCGTCCTGCACCAACTGACTGACCTGTTCGCGCAACGCCAGAGCGCGCGGCGTGGGTACCAGGCCGCGGCCGGCACGGACCAACAACGGATCGCCGGTGGTTTCCCGCAGTCGCGCCAGCGCCCGGCTCATCGCCGACGGGCTCAGGCGCAAGCGTTGAGCGGCACGGGCGACGCTGCCTTCGGCGAGCAACACATCGAGGGTGACCAGCAGATTGAAATCAGGTGTCGACACGGCAAACCTCATAGGGCGTTTGGCGCACGTATAAAGTGCAAATGCTGCGCCTTCCGCCATGTTAGGTGACGGCGTAGATTTCTGACAGCGGTCAAACCCTGGAGCCTCTTGATGAAATCACCTGCACCCCGTGGCGCTCTCGTCGCCCTGTCACTGTCCATGTTGCTGGCGTCCTTGGGCACCAGCATCGCCAACGTCGGCCTGCCGAGCCTGGTGCAGGCGTTTGATGCATCGTTCCAGGCGGCGCAGTGGGTGGTGCTTGCGTACTTGCTGGCCATTACCGCGGTGATCGTCAGCGTCGGGCGACTCGGCGACCTGATGGGCCGCAGCCGCCTGCTCTTGGCCGGGTTGTTGCTTTTCACCGTTGCCTCGGCCCTGTGCGGCATGGCTCCGTCCCTCGGGCTGTTGATTGCGGCCCGCGCCCTGCAAGGCCTGGGCGCGGCGGTCATGATGGCGATGACCATGGCGCTGGTGGGCGGCACCGTGACCAAGGAACGCACCGGCCGCGCCATGGGGTTGCTGGGCACGATGTCGGCCATGGGTACCGCGCTGGGGCCAAGCCTTGGCGGGGTGTTGATCGCGGGGTTTGGCTGGCGCGCGCTGTTTTTCATCACCGTGCCGCTGGGTTTGCTGACATTTGCCCTCGCCCGGCGTTATCTGCGCGTCGACCGCCATGGGCAACAGCCCGCGCAATCCGGGTTCAGTTTCTTGTCGACTTTACGGGATTCAACGCTAAGCGCTGGCCTGGCCATGAGCGCGCTGGTATCGGCGGTGATGATGGCGACCTTGGTGGTCGGGCCCTTCTACCTGACCCACGGTGCAGGCCTCGACCCCGCCTGGATGGGCCTGACAATGGCAGTCGGGCCCTGCGTTTCGGCATTCACGGGCATCCCTGCGGGACGTTTGACCGACCGTTTCGGCAGCGGCCCGATGACCATCGCCGGGCTGCTAGCGATGCTGGCGGGCTGCCTGCTGCTCTCGCTGGCGCCGCTGAACCTTGGGGTTGCCGGGTATATCGCCCCGCTGATCATCCTCACCCTCGGCTACGCCCAGTTTCAAGCCGCCAACAACACCGCCGTGATGAGCGACGTACTGGCAGACCGCCGTGGCGTGATCGCCGGCTTGCTTAATCTGTCGCGCAATCTGGGCCTGATCGCCGGGGCTTCGGCCTTGGGCGCAGTGTTTTCGCAGGTTTCAGGTGACCTCGCCACAGCCACTCCCGGCGACGTGGGAAGTGGGATGCAAGCCACGTTCGGCGTGGCATTGGCACTGATTGGTGTGGGCCTTTTCCTGGCCCTACGCACCCGGTTCCGCGTAACACCTGTCTTGACAAGGTAAAATCGTAACGACTATTGTCTGACAACCTGATTACCAAGGTTTTCCCATGCTTGAGCTCCAGCGCCCTGATTCGCTCGTTATGCGCGTTGTCAGCGCCATTCGTGCAGAAATCGATTCCGGCCAACTGGCGCCCGAAGCGCGCCTGCCCACCGAACAGCAACTGGCTGAACAACTCAATGTCAGCCGTTCGGTGGTGCGCGAAGCGATTGCCCAGCTCAAGGCCGACGGCGTACTGACCGCACGGCGTGGCCTGGGCTCATTTATCTCGCAAACCCCGGCCGGCACCGTGTTCCGCTTCCCGGAAAAAAACGGTCGCCGCCCGGACCTGGCGCAAATGTTCGAAGTACGCCTGTGGATCGAAACCCAGGCCGCCTCGATTGCCGCCCAACGCCGCGACGCCGCCGACCTGCAGCGCATGAAGACCGCCCTGCAGGAAATGCACGACAAACGCGCCGACTTCGACGCCGCCGCCCTGGCCGATGTGGAATTCCATCGCGCCATCGCCGAGGCCAGCAAGAACGACTATTTCGTGGCCTTCCATGACTTCCTCAGAAGCCAACTGGCCAGCGCCCGCAAGACCGCCTGGGAAAACTCCGCCACCCGCTTTGTCAGCGGCTCGGCCGATGCCACCCAGGAACACACCGCGCTCTACCAGGCCATCGTCGACGGTGATGCCCAAGGCGCCGCCGCCTGTGCCGAGGCTCACTTGCGCGCCGCAGCAAGGCGCCTGCATCTGGAACTGCCCGCTATCAATTGACCGATCCGAACCCGTTTAAAGCGTGCCGATGGCGCGCTGTTTTTTTAACAAAACCATTAGTCTGACAACCTGATAAGCAGACTGAAATGCGTAGGTACTTAAAATAATGATTTATGACTTTTGCATCATCGGCGGCGGCATCGTCGGTTTGGCCACCGCGATGGAGTTGCTCAAGCGCCAGCCCAACGCCTCGCTGGTGATCCTGGAAAAGGAAAGCCTGTTGGCCAAACACCAGACCGGCCATAACAGCGGCGTGATCCATGCCGGCATCTACTACGCGCCGGGCAGCCTCAAGGCCGACTTGTGCAAACGCGGCGCCGAAGCCACGAAGCAGTTCTGCACCGAGCACGGGATCAAGTTCGAGGTGTGCGGCAAGTTGCTGGTGGCTTCGACTGATCTGGAAGTACAACGGATGGAAGCGCTGTACGCCCGCTCGCAGCTCAACGGCATGAAAGTCGAACGCCTGGACGCCGACCAGTTGCGCCAGCGCGAACCGAACATCGTCGGGCTGGGCGGGCTGTTTCTCGACGCCACCGGCATTGTCGATTACCGCGAAGTCTGCGAAACCATGGCCCGGGTGATTCGTCGCGCCGGCGGGGAAATCTGCCTGGAACGCGCCGTCACTGCGATCGTCGAGGACACCGACAAAGTCACCGTCAGCACCCGGGGCGAAAGCTGGCAGGCCAGGCATCTGGTGGTGTGTGCAGGTTTGCAATCGGACCGCCTGGCCGTGATGGCCGGCGTCAAGATCGACCACCAGATCATCCCGTTCCGTGGCGAATACTTCCGCTTGCCGGAATCGAAGAACACCATCGTCAACCACCTGATCTACCCGATTCCCGACCCGGAGCTGCCCTTCCTCGGCGTGCACCTGACCCGCATGATCGACGGCAGCGTCACCGTTGGCCCGAATGCCGTACTCGGCCTGGGTCGCGAGAACTACCGCAAATTCTCGGTGAACTGGCGCGACGTGGCGCAGTACGCGAGCTTCCCGGGCTTCTGGAAAACCATCTGGCAGAACCTCGGTTCGGGCAGCGTCGAGATGAAGAACTCGCTGTTCAAGTCCGGCTACCTGGAGCAGTGCCGCAAGTACTGCCCATCGCTCAACATCGAAGACCTGCTGCCTTATGAAGCCGGCATCCGCGCCCAGGCCGTGATGCGCGACGGCACCCTGGTGCACGACTTCCTGTTCGCCCAGACCCCGCGAATGCTCCACGTGTGCAATGCGCCCTCACCCGCTGCCACCTCCGCGATTCCCATCGGCGCAATGATCGCCGACCGCATGTTCAAGCCCCACTGACGCACCGCACCACGCCTCACTTTGACAATAAATATAATGACTCATAAGGAAGTACAGAATGACGGCTACAGCCCGCACCCCGGACGTTGAAACCCCCGAGCAAACCAGGAAACGCCTGCGCAAAGTCGCGGCCGCGACGATCTTCGGTTCGATGCTGGAGTGGTATGACTTTTACCTGTACGCCACCATGGCGGCGATTGTGTTCTCGAAGATTTTCTTCGATAACAGCGACCCGAAAGCCGCTACGCTGATGGCGTTTTCCACCTTTGCCATCGGCTTCATCGCGCGCCCGTTCGGCGGCATTCTGTTTGGCTACCTGGGCGACAAGTTCGGGCGTAAACAAGTGCTGGTGCTGACCTTCTGCATGATGGGCGTGTGCACCACACTGATCGGGCTGATCCCCAGCTACGCCTCCATCGGCATCTGGGCGCCGATCGTGCTGGTGTTTATCCGCATCATCCAGGGCCTGGGGGCCGGTGCCGAATTGTCCGGCGCGGCGGTTACCTCCTACGAGCACGCCTCAGAAGGCAAGCGCGGCAGCCAGGGTGCATGGCCGGCGCTCGGGCTGAACCTGGGCTTGCTGCTGTCGTCGCTGACCGTGTACCTGCTGACCATCAACGGCAATGAATTCCTGCTGGCCGGCGGCTGGCGGATTCCGTTCATTTGCAGCATCGCGCTGGTGGGTGTGGGCCTGTGGGTGCGCAACAGCATCCCGGAAACCCCGGAATTCAAGGAACTGAGCAAGGAAACCGCAAAGGCCAAGGCGTCGCCGCTCAAGGCGCTGTTCAAGAACGACCTCAAGGGCCTGGCCGTGGTGTTCTTCGTGGCGATTGGCTACAACGCGTTGAGCTACATCTTCAAGACCTTTTCCCTGGCTTACCTCACCCAGTTCAAGGGTGTCGATGTGCACGTCACGTCGCTGTCGGTGACCATTGCCAGCCTGATCGCCATCGTCGCCGTGCCATGCTTCGGCTGGTTGTGCGACAAGTGGAGCAGCAAGACCGTGCTGATGCTCGGCGGCCTGCTGTCGCTGCTGTTTGCCTACCCGTTCCTTGCGCTGCTCAATACCGGTGAAAGCCTGATGATCTATGTCGCCATTGGCGTGGGCACCGGCATCCTCGCGCCGATGATGTTTGCGCCGCAGGGTTCGTTCCTGAGCCGCCAGTTCCCGACCCAGACCCGCTCCTCGGGCTTTGGCACCGGGCGGGAAATCGGCACCGCGATCGCAGGTGGCCTGGCGCCATTAGGGGCGTTGTCGATGGTGGCGGCGTCGGCCACTCACTCCACTGATGGCGTTGTGATAATCCTCGCGATCTCGTCCCTGCTGGTGGTGGTGTTCGCCTTGTGCGATCAGGGCCGTAAACACTCGGCATTCAAGAACTGAGGCAAAAAGTTCGGACCAACGGGTGCATGGATGCCCCTTCATCGCGCATCATGGGCACTTTCAAGCTCAAGGGAAACGTCCATGCGCGTTCTGTCATTGATGATGGGTCTTACGACGCTGGCCGCCAGTCTGGTGTTTACCGCCCAGGCGCAGGCGGGTGAAGAAAGCCTGTTGGTCGACTCGATCAATCAATACCGCAGCCAGGTCCAGCGCTGCGGCAACCAGGGTTCCCAGGAATTGCCACCGCTGGCCAGCGACACGCGGCTGGTGTTGCCGGTCAACAGTGTCGGCGACTTGCAGCAGGCGCTGGCGCGGGCGGCGTACCCGATGGTCAACGTCCAGGCCATCAGCCTGTCCGGGCCCAGGAACGCCGAAGCCGCGATGAAAGCCGTGCGCGAAAGTTTTTGCCGGGTGGTGCTCGACCCGCAGTTCATTGATATCGGCGTGAGCAACAGCGGCCAGGACTGGCGCATCGTGCTGGCCCGCCCGCTGCTGACCAGCGGCCTGGGCGAGACCCAGACCGAAGGCAAGAAGGTGCTCGACCTGATCAACACCGCCCGCCAGCAACCACGCCAATGTGGCGGCCAGGCCTTTGCCGCCACCACACCCCTGAGCTGGAACGAAGCACTCGCCAACGCCGCCGCCGGCCACGCGCGCAACATGGCCAACGGCAACTTCTTCGATCACCTGGACCACGATGGCCGCACCCCGGGTGACCGGGCTGAACTGGCAGGCTACATCGGCCAGCAGATCGGCGAGAACATCGCCGCCGGCATGGACACCCCACGCAAGGTGGTCGACGGCTGGCTGGCCAGCCCCGGGCACTGTGCCAACCTGATGAACCCGCAGTTCCGCGAAATGGGCGCCGCCTACGCCATGGACCCGAAAAGTGATGCCGGCATCTACTGGACCGGGTTGTTTGGCGTGCAGCAGCAATAACGGTTTGTATCCCAACGTATCTTCCCGGCGAGGCGACACACTGCGAGGTGCAGGCCCCCGGCGATGACACATTGCGGATACGCCGGCGCGGTTTCCTGTGCACACCGGCCCACCCCGGGCCACTTGCGAGGAAACCGTCATGTCCCAGAACAGCACCGTGCTCTACACCGGCAGAACCCACACCACCGGCGGGCGTGAAGGCGCGTCCCACAGCGATGACCTGCACCTGGACATCAAGCTGTCGCCGCCCGGCTCCAAGGCGCCCGGCACCAACCCCGAGCAACTGTTTGGTGCCGGCTGGTCCGCCTGCTTTATCGGCGCAATGGGCAAAGCCGCACAAACCCTTCACATCCGCCTGCCCGCCGACACGGCAGTGAGTGCCGAAGTGGACCTGGTGAACAGCCCGGAAGATGGCTATTACCTGCAGGCGCGCCTGCGGGTCAGCCTGCCGGGTATCGAACACTCGGCGGCGCAGGCACTGGTGGACCGTGCCCACCAGACGTGCCCGTATTCCAAGGCCACCCGCGGCAATATCGCGGTAACGATTACGGTGGCCTGAAGGGAGCTCAGCGAAGCATTATCCGGCCGAGACACTAAAGTGCCATCTAGTGGATAATCCCGCTGAACTGGCTGAGTCCCGGGATGTCTGTAGCTTGGCATCCCTACCTCAGCGAACCGTGGCAAGAAGGCGTTCACCGAATGACAAACTGGCTGCAAGGCGGCGGCGAAATGGCCGAACGGGTCCGGCATCACAACTGGGCCAATACGCCATTGGGGCCTTTGGAACACTGGCCGGACGTACTGAAGACCACCGTCGCCCTGTGCCTTGCCTCCAGTTTCCCCCAGGCGATCGTCTGGGGGCCTGCGCTGATCACGCTTTACAACGACGGGTTTATCCCGATTCTCGGCGACAAGCCTGATGCCCTCGGGCGGCCATTCAACGAGATCTGGCAGGAAGCCTGGCCCCAGATCAGTCCGATCGCGGATGCCGCCTTCGCAGGTGAAGCCACCTTTATCGAAAACTTCCCGCTGACGATCGAACGCGGCGGCGCGCCGGAGCAGGCGTACTTCACCTTCTGCTACAGCCCGATCCGCGATGTAGAGGGCAAGGTGGTCGGCATGCTCGACACCGTGACCGAAACCACCGCCACCGTGGTTTTGTCCCGGCGCCTGGCCGAGCTGAATGCAAGCCTGGAGCAGCGCGTCGACGAAAGGACCACCCTGCTGACCCAGACCGAAGCCGCCTTGCGTCAATCGCAAAAGCTTGAAGCCATCGGCCAGTTGACCGGTGGCGTGGCCCACGACTTCAACAACCTGCTGACCATCATTCGCTCATCCGTCGACTTCCTGCGGATGCCGAGCCTGTCCGAAGAGCGTCGCCAGCGCTACATGAGCGCGGTCACCGACACCGTGGACCGGGCCGGCAAATTGACCAGCCAGTTGCTCGCATTTGCCCGGCGCCAGCCGCTGAACCCGGAAGTGTTCGATGCAGGCCTGCGGGTGAAAAACATCGGCGAGATGCTCGAGACGGTGACTGGCGCGCGGATTCATGTGCACGTCGAACTGCCCGGGCAGCCGTGCTACATCCGCGCCGACTCCAGCCAGTTTGAAACCGCCCTGATCAACATCGCCCTCAACGCCCGGGACGCGATGAACGGCCAGGGTAGCCTGACCCTGCGACTGGACGCCGATCGCGCACTGCCGAGCATCCGTGGTGACGCCGGTTCACGCCAGGCGTTCATCGCCATTTCACTCACCGACACCGGCAGCGGGATTCCCGGGGAGACGTTCGAGCGCATCTTCGAACCCTTCTTCACCACCAAGGAAGTCGGCAAGGGCACCGGCCTGGGACTGTCCCAGGTGTTCGGCTTCGCCAAGCAATCGGGCGGCAACGTCGATGTGGCCAGCCAGGTTGGCCAGGGCACGGTGTTTACCCTGTACTTGCCGCAAGTGGTACCTGAAGAGAGCTTCCAACGTGAAACCCCGGACACCTGCGGGTTGATCACCGAATGCGCCCAGCGCCATATCCTGGTGGTGGAAGACAACCTGGAAGTGGGCCGCTTTGCCAATCAGATCCTCCAGGACCTCGGCTACCAGACCACCTGGGCAACCAATGCCGAACAGGCGCTGGAACTGGCCGGCGCAGACGCGTTGGGGTTCGATGCAGTGTTTTCAGATGTGGTGATGCCCGGCATCACCGGGGTGGCCCTGGCCAGGGAACTGCGACGCCGCCGGCCCGGCCTGCCGGTGGTACTGACCTCGGGCTACAGCGAGGAGCTGGCGGAAAGCGGCTATGAAGGCCTGGTGTTCCTGCCCAAGCCCTACTCGGCCGACCAGGTCTCACAGGTGCTGGCCAAGGCGCTGCTCAAGGGCTGAGGCCTATTCCGCGACGGCCACCTGGTTACGCCCGAGGGCCTTGGCGCGGTACAGCGCCTTGTCTGCGGTGTTCATCAGGCCGTGCAGGTCCTGGTCCACCGCGCGGGCCCAGGCCACGCCGAGGCTGGCGGTCAACCCCTTGACCGGCTCGCTGGTCAGCCCGGCGATGGCCTTGATCAACTGCTCGGCGATGTCCCGCCCGGTCTCCAGCGACGTATCCGGCAGCAGCACCGCAAACTCCTCGCCCCCCAGCCGCCCATACACATCGGCCTGGCGAAACGACGCGCTGATCACCCCGCCGATCTGGCGCAGCACCTGGTCCCCGGCCTGGTGCCCGTAGGTGTCATTGATGTCCTTGAAGTGGTCCATGTCCATCATCAGCGCGCACAACGGCTGCTGGTTATGCCGGCACTGTTCGTAGAGCAACTGCGCATGCTCGAAAAACGCCCGGCGGTTCATCAGGCCGGTGAGTTCGTCGGTTTGCGCGGCGCGGGCGGAGATGTTGTGGGCTCGTTCCATTTGCCGGGTCAGGCGAAAGGCTTTTTCCAGGGCATCCGACAGCTTGCGCGTGGCGCCACCGACAAACGAAGAGAACACCAGCACCGCCAGGGCCATGCCGACTTGCATCGACGACGGTTGAAACAGCAGCCACAGGGTGCACGGCAGCAGCACCAGGCCCATGGAGACCAGGGTCATGTAGCGATAGGCCGAATAACACGAGACTGCGCTGACCGACATGCCCACGGTGAACAACATCACCAGGGCCTGGGACAGGCGGTCGTCGGTGGGCATCAGGGCGAATGCGCCGATGCCCCAGACCCCGGCCGACAACATCAGCGTTACCCAGTAGCGCCGCTCCCAGCGCGCGGGGGTGCGTTCACTGTTGGGGCAGCGAAACCAGTCCATGAACATCCACACCCGCAGCAACGACGTCCCCGCCAATACCACCAGCCAGACCAGCATTACCCGGTGATCAAAACGTTCCCAGCACAGCCAGCACAGCATGGCGGCCGCCATATAACTGCCGAACACTGCAGAGAATGACTGGCGAAACAGCTGGTGCAATCGATCTGTTCGTACCTGCTCCTCGATGAAGCAATCCTGGTCCTGCCCACGCCCAAGGCCATTCATTTGGTCCGCCTGATCTTACTGCCGCGACAAAGTGCCATTGTGGCATCCTGCCAGTAGCCCTAACAACTGAATCAAGCGTGCTAGAGCGCCGAAAGCAGGATAAATATAGGTGAACACCTTCTCGCTCGCTCCAAGGATCAGAGTCCACCCATGAATACCCACCCGATAACCACCGAACGCCTGATTCTCAGGCCCGCAGCGGCCGACGATGTGGCCAGTGTATTTGCCATTTATGGCGATCCCGAGACCAACCGCTACAACCCGGCAGGCCCCTTTACCGATCTGGGCCAAGCCGAGGCCGCCCTGGCTCGCTGGCTGCTGCACTGGACAGAACATGGTTTTGGCCAATGGGCGATTGCCACACAAGAGGCGCCAGACTGCGTGATCGGCTTTGGTGGCATCACCTTGTACCCCTACAACGACGTTGAGCGGATCAACCTGGGCTACCGCTTTGCGGTCAGCGCCTGGGGCCAGGGCTTTGCAACCGAGATTGCCAGGGCGGCGTTGCAGTTTGCGTTTGTCGAGCTGGACCAGCCGCAGGTGTACGGCGTGGTGCGTCCGGCGCATACAGCATCGATCAAGGTGCTGGAGAAAATCGGCATGCAGTACATCGATGAGCTGGACGATGTACCCGGTCAGGCGCCGAGCCTGGTGTATGTGGCCCGGCGGGCCCTCTGACCTTTGTATCGCAGTGTGTCCAAACACCGCTGCGATACAAAACCTTTAACCCACGGGTTTTCTCGAAACAGACGGGATACACAACTACGTTCAACTGTGAGCCAGGCACACCACCCGCCGCCGGAGACTCACCATGCACACACAGTTGAACACCCCACCCCGCCGCCTGATGGGCGCGTCGCTGCTGGCCTTTGCTCTGTTGCAGTTCGGTGCCCTCGGCGTCGCCAGTGCACAGGACGCGCAAGCACCTGCGGCTGCCAGCGCAACTGCCCACAGCGCGCTCGGCCCGTTGAAGCATGTGAAAGCCGGCTTGCTGGATGTGGCCTACGCCGAAGTCGGCCCGGCCGATGGCCCGGTGGTGATCCTGTTGCATGGCTGGCCCTACGACATTGACAGCTACTCCGAGGTAGCGCCGCTGCTGGCTGCCCAGGGCTACCGGGTGCTGGTGCCTTACGCCCGCGGCTATGGCGATACCCATTTCCTGTCGGCAAAGACCCTGCGCAACGGCCAGCCGGCCGCCCTCGCCGTCGACCTGATCGACTTCATGGACGCGCTGAAGATCAAGCAGGCCGTGCTCGGCGGCTATGACTGGGGGGCGCGCACCGCCGACATCGTCTCGGCGTTGTGGCCTGAGCGGGTCAAGGCGCTGGTATCGGTCAGCGGCTACCTGATCGGCAACCAGGCCGCGGGCAAGAACCCATTGCCGCCCAAGGCCGAGTTGCAATGGTGGTACCAGTTCTACTTCGCCACCGATCGCGGCGCCGCCGGCTATGCGAAAAACACCCACGACTTCGCCAAGTTGATCTGGCAGATCGCCTCGCCAAAATGGGCATTCGACGACGCCACCTTCGACCGCAGCGCCAAAGGCCTGGACAACCCCGACCACGTCGCCGTATCGATCTTCAACTACCGCTGGCGCCTGGGGCTGGTGCAGGGCGAGAAAAAATACGCTGCGCTGGAGCAGAAACTCGCCACCGCCCCGTCCATCAACGTGCCCACCATCACCATGGAAGGCGACGCCAACGGCGCGCCGCACCCGGCCGCAGAGGACTATGCCAAACGCTTTACCGGCAAGTACGAATACCGCCTGATCAGCGGCGGCATCGGCCACAACCTGCCGCAGGAAGCACCGCAAGCCTTTGCCAAGGCTGTGATCGATGCGGACCACCTGTGATGAAGCGCCTGCATCTTGCTGCACTCGTCGCTGCAACAGCTGCCGTGGTGGCCACCGCTACCGGGTTCGCCTTTGGCGGCCCGGCTACCAGCGAGCCTTCGCCGATCTACGGCGTGACCATTCCCGACGGCTACCGCCAATGGGAGCTGATCGCGCCGGCACAGGAAGCCGACCCGCTGAATGAACTGCGAGTGGTGCTGGGCAATAAAGTGGCGCTCAAGGCGTACCGCGACGGCACGCTGCCCTTCCCCGACGGCACCGTGCTGGCGAAACTGGCCTGGAAGCACGTGCAATCGCCCGAGTTCAAGACCGCGTCGATTCCCGGCGCGGCGACCACCGTGCAGTTCATGGTCAAGGACTCGAAGAAATACGCAGCGACCGGAGGCTGGGGCTTTGGACGGTTCATCAATGGCAAGCCGGTGGACCAGGCGCAGCATGAGACCTGCTTTGCCTGCCATCAGGCGCTGGTGAAGAACCACGATTATGTGTTCACCCGGCTGGCGCCGTAGCGCAATAGCCCTTTTCAACAACAAACGCCGTGGCAACCGGGCATCCCGTAGCAGCTGCCTCGCTTGGGCTCGACAGCTGCTACGTTGAGTGGGGTTTTATCAGGCCGGAACGCCCAGGATGATATGGGACGCCTTGATCACCGCCGTGGCGCTCACGCCCGGCTTCAACCCCAGCTCGGCCACCGCGTCGCGGGTCACGATGGAAAACACCTTCGAACCACCCGCCAACTCGATCACCACTTCCGCATTCACCGCGCCGTCATTCACGCTCAGCACCTTGCCTTCCAGGCAGTTGCGGGCCGACAGGCGGATGTCGCTGGACTCAGTCATCAACATCACCCACGGCGCCTTGATCAGCGCGACCGCTTCCTTGCCTACGGCAATGCCCAGGTTGCGGATGCTTTCCATGGTCACCACCGCCACCAACTGCTCGCCACCGGGCAGGGTCAACACCACTTCGGCGTTGACCGCGCCGTCCTGGACCTGGCTGACCTGGCCTTTGAATACGTTGCGTGCACTGACTTTCATGGGAACGGTCCTTTTCTTGACTTGTAGGTTAGGAATTGCCGCGCATGATTAAACGTTGCGTTGTGTAAAAACAACTATAGCGCCCTGCTCTGCCTGGAACCCCACGCCAATAAAGAAGGCCGCCCAATGGGCGGCCTTCATCTGGAGCAGTTACCGACGACTGATTAAAACAGCGCGTAGGTGTAGTTGAAGATCAGGCGGGTCTGATCCTGGTCGGCGGTGCCGGTGTTATGGCCGTGGTAGCTGCCGGTACGGAACGTAGTACCGAAGCCTTTCAGCGGGCCTTCCTGCACGACGTAATCAAGACGGAAATCGGTTTCGCGTTCCGACTGATCGCTGCCACCGGCAACCTTGGCCTTGATGTCGCTGCCGTTCAGGTAGGCAATCGAGGCTTTCAGGCCCGGTACCAGGGTTCTGAAGTCATACAGGTACTGACCGAAATTGACCTGCTCGCCCGCACGGGAGAACTGGCCAACCACCGCGTCGGTGAACAGGTAGAAGTCGGAACCGGCCGCGCCTTGGGCGGTTGGATCGGCGATGCTGCCCTGGTTGACCCAGACGAAGCCACCGTCATCACTCACGCCGATATGGCCGAGCATCAACTGGCTGCCGCCCAACTGATAGGTGAAGGCAGCACTGTAGGTTTTGTTGTCGACTTCACCGGCGTGCTTGGCATAGCCGCCGTTGTTGTTGAACGCATAGCCGGCCGAACCGTTTTTGCCGTCGCTGGTGCTGTCGAAATAACGCAGGTCGGTCTTGAACGACTGGTCATTGCCCAACGGCAATACGTGGACCAGGCCGAAATAGTTCTGTTTGTAGAAGTCTTCCAGGTTGGCGTAGTAGTACTGCAACGTCAGGTTTTTAGCGATGACGTTGTCAGAAGAACCAAACGGTTGGTAGTCGACACCACCGAAACGGAAGCTGTCGCTGTCGCGAGTGGCACCGGCCACGCTCAAGCCCGTGGAGTTGCTCGATGCACGACCTTCAGCCTTGTTCAGCTCGCCGCCGGTGAAGGTGACGTTGGGAATGTCCTTGGAAGTCAGGATGCCGCCGTCAAAGGTCTGCGGCGCGGCACGGCTGTCGTTGGACACCAGGATCGGCAGGATCGGTGCCAAACCACCGCCCACGTGCAATTCAGTCTGGGAAATACGGAATTTAACGTTGCCGGCTGCGCGACCGAAGCTGTCAGCAGGCTCGGTGCCGTTGTTCTTCACCGGGAAGAAGCTGTTGCCGTTACCCGACAGGCCATTGCCCGCTGCGTGGCCATCGCCACCGTCCAGGCGCAACGCGCCGAAAGCCATCACGTCAAAACCTACGCCGACGGTGCCCTGGGTGTAACCGGATTTATAGTCGAAACGCAGTACTTGAGCCGCTTCCCGCAGGTCGTTCGCCGTGCCGGAGTGAACGTCGGCGTTGTAGTACATGGTGCGCGAACTGATCGAAGAATGACTGTCTTCGAGGAAGCCGCTATGGCCGTCACCCGTGCCGAGTGAGCCAAGACCAAAGCCGTCTGCGCTGGCGTGTTGTGCAAGGACAGCCGCCGTGATGGCCAACGCTAATGTAGAGAGTTTCATTTACTGCGCCCCTGTGAACATTATTTTTTTACTGTCCTTCGAGCGAATACCGTTGCGGCCCTGCAAACGCTGCGGATTGTGGCATGGGGCCGATGGCGCAGAATGTGAAATTTTTGTCATGTACCGATGAAAAAACCGTCATGAAAAGGCCGTACAAGCCGGCCTTTTTCGAGGGTTGAATGGCCTGCGGTTGTACGACAACCGCTACTGCGCCGTGCGTTGATCAGGCTGGAGTCGGTGGCGAAAATGCGAGAAATGGTAGGCAACCGCCAGCCACATAAACCATGCAGGCATCACGCAAAGGGCCAGGCGGGTATCTGGGCGAAGTGCCAGCAGGCAAAGTACGAACGCCATGAAGCCAAGTGAAACCCACGCCAACGGCACGCCACCGGGCATTTTGTAGAGGGATTTTTCATGTAGCTCAGGGCACTTTTTCCGATAGGCGATGTAGGACGCCAGGATAGTCGACCAGGTAAAGATCACCAGGATCGCCGAAACAGTGGAGACGATGGTAAAGGCCGTCATCACTTCCGGGACTATAAACAGCAGCAACAAGCCCAGCAGCATCAGGAAGGTGGTAAACGCCAGGCTGATAAACGGCACGCTGTTTTTCGACAGTCGTCGGAATATCCCGGGTGCATCTCCCAGGTCCGCCAGGCCGAACAACATGCGACTCGCCGAAAACACCCCGCTGTTGGCCGAAGAAGCCGCTGAGGTCAGTACCACGAAATTCACAATCCCGGCGGCGGCGGGAAAGCCGGCCACCAGGAACAGCTCGACAAAGGGGCTCTTGCTGGGCGACACCTGCTCCCAGGATGTCACCGCAATGATGCAGGCCAAGGCCAGCACGTAGAACAGGATGATCCGCAGCGGAATCGAGTTGATTGCCTTGGGCAGCGTCTTCTCCGGCGAACGGGTTTCGGCCGCCGCCGTGCCGATCAACTCGGTACCGGCAAACGAGAAGATCGCCATCTGGAACCCGGCAAAGAAGCCGAACACGCCATTGGGAAACGCCGCCTGTTTATCCAGCAAATGATTCAGGGAAGCCGTGACGCCGGTGGGCGACACAAACGAGCTGGCAATCAATACCACGCTCACACTGATCAGGGTCACCACGGCGATGATCTTGATGATCGCAAACCAGAACTCCACCTCGCCGAACAACCGCACCGTCAGCACATTCAAGGCAAACAGGGTCAGCAGCATTGCAATCGCCGGTATCCAGGCCGGCACGTGCGGGAACCAGTACTGGAAAAAGCCCCCGACCACCACCGCATCCCCCACCACCGCCACGCTCCAGCTCAGCCAATACGACCAGCCAAGAAAAAACGCCGCACGCGGCCCCAGGTAGGCACCGGCAAAGTCGGCGAAGCTCTTGAAGTTCAGGTTGGACAGCAGCAGCTCACCCATGGCGCGCATCACGAAATACACAAACAGCCCGATGATCATGTAGATCAGGATGATCGAGGTGCCGGACAGCGCGATGATCTTGCCCGAGCCCATGAACAGGCCGGTGCCGATCGCACCGCCCATGGCCATCAGTTGGATATGGCGGTTGTTGAGGGTGCGTTGCAAAGCGGGCTTTTCAATCAGCCCGGGCACGGTTGTTTTCATCACAAAACCTCTTGTTATGTTTTTGAGTTTTGGCAGAAAAAAGTCAGGCGTTGTTTATTGTTGGAATGGCATCGGGGTCAGGCGTGTTTGTTCTCGAAACCGTGCAGCACGTTGACTGCGTTGATGCCGATTTCATCGACCATGTAGCCGCCTTCCATCACAAACAGCGTGGGCACGCCGACGCTGGCGATGATCTCGCCGATGCCGAGGAAGTCGCGGCTTTCCAGCAGGAAATGGCTGATGGGGTCGTCCTTGAAGGTGTCGACGCCGAGGGAAATCACCAGCACTTGCGGCGAGAACGTTCTGAGTTGATTGCAGGCGTCGAGCAACGCTTCTTTGTAGGTGCTCCACCCGGTGTTTTTCGCCAGCGGGTAGTTCAGGTTGAACCCCTCGCCCGCCCCGGCACCGCGCTCGGCACTGAAGCCCGAATAGTAGGGATACGACACGGACGGATCGCCATGCAGCGAGACGAACATCACGTCATTGCGGTTGTAGAAGATGTTCTGCGTGCCGTTGCCGTGGTGGAAATCCACGTCCAGCACCGCGACCCGTTTGGCGCCTTGGGTGATCGCCTGTTGCGCGGCAATGGCTGCGTTATTCAGGTAGCAATAACCGCCCATGTATTCCCGTGCCGCATGGTGGCCCGGTGGCCGGCACAGGGCGAAGGCGCTGTTGTGGCCTTCATCAATCAATGCCAGGCCGGTGAGCGCGATATCGGCGCTGGTCTTCACCGCTTCCCAGGTGGTGCTGGTGATCGGTGAACCGGCATCCATCGCGAAAAACCCGAGCTTGCCGTCGATGAATGCCGGCACCTGCTCATTGGCCAGGTCCCGCACCGGCCACACCAGCGGCAAGGCGTCATGGGCACGGCCAATCGCCGTCCATTCGGCCCAGGCGGTTTCCAGGAAGGACACGTAGCGTTCGCTGTGGGCATTGACGTAACAGGCCCGGTCGAACGTGCGCGGCACGATGATATCGCCCAGCCCAACGTGCTTGACCCGATCACGCACCGTGTCGGCGCGGCTGGGTTGTTCGAAGGACGGCTTGAGCACGCCATCCTTGAGTTCGGTGCCATGGTGCAAACGATGAGAGTCGCTGAAAACAGTCAACATGAAAGACATCCACCCGTGAAAGACAGGTGATTATTTTGTTCTGGCTGCGGTGGGCTTTCTTTGCTTTTACGTGCGCCGATGCTAGCGTAATCGGGAATTTTTACCCCAAAGAGCCGCCATGAAGAAAAATAAAACCAGACAGGTCGCACTCGACGACACCGATCTCGCCATCCTCGCCTTGCTGCAGGAAGACGCGAGTATTTCCAACGCCGAACTCAGCGAGCGCCTGTCACTGAGCCTCACTCCATGCTGGCGACGGCGCAAGCGGCTGGAGGAAGAAGGCGTGATCAAGGACTACCAGGCCAACCTCGATCGCAAGATGCTGGGCCTGGAGATCATGGCGTTTGTGCATGTGCGGTTTGCCGTGCATTCCGACCATACGCCAGAGGACTTTGAGGCGGTGATCAAGGAACTGCCGCAGGTGCAGTCCTGCCACAAGATCACCGGGGATGCGGATTATCTGCTGCAGGTGCTGGCGGAGGATCTGGACGCGTACAGCGATTTTGTGGAGAGCGTGTTGCGGCGGCAGTTGGGGATTGCGTCGATTCAGTCGAGCCTGGCGTTGCGGGAGGTGAAGGCGACAAGTCGGGTGGCCATTCCGGGGCGGGTTGGGAAGTGATCCGATGCAAATACCATTGTGGCGAGGGAGCTTGCTCCCGTTGGACTGCGTAGCGGTCCTTTCTTTGGACGCGCTTAGCACCCCGGCAGGAGCAAGCTCCCTCGCTACAGGTCAAGCCATATCCCTGTAGTGTTTCCAACAAACAGCCGAAATCTGCCTTTACATGTAGCATTTACTACCAATACACTCATTCTCGCCAAGCCGTAGCAAAAACAACAAGGCGAGATATGACCAACCTACGTGACAAACTCACCGACGCCGCACTCAGCCCTACGCCTTCCGAGCGCAAGGTGATCCGTGCCCTCCTCGACCACTATCCACGCAGCGGCCTCGGTTCCATGGCGCGCCTGGCCGAACACGCCGGGGTCAGCGACCCGACCATCATGCGGTTGGTGAAGAAGCTCGGCTTCGGTGGCTATGCCGAATTCCAGGACGCCTTGCTCAGCGAAATGGACCACCGCCTGCGGTCCCCAATCACCCTGCTGCAACCCCGGGCGCACTCGTCCCAGGATGACGCCTGGGCCACTTACCTGCACGACTGCAACCGCGCCCTTCAGGAAACCCAGGCCCTGACCCAACCCGAAGACGTGCGCGTACTCACCGAATGGCTGCTGGATACCAAACACCAGGTGTTCTGCTTCGGCGGCCGGCTCAGCAGTTTTCTCGCGGGCTACCTGGTGAATCACTTGCGCCTGTTGCGTCCGGGCTGTCATTCCCTGGAAGACAACGCCCAGTTACCCGACCGAATCCATGACATCCAGCGCCAGGACCTGGTGCTGCTGTTCGACTACCGCCGCTACCAGACCCAGGCCTTGCGCGTGGCAACCGCCGCCAAGGCGCGGGGCGCGCGGGTGGTGTTGTTCACCGACATTTATGCCTCGCCGCTGCGGGAATTGGCCGACTTGATCATCAGCTCCCCAGTGGAATCGGTGTCGGCCTTTGACACGATGGTGCCCGCCCTCGCGCAGGTAGAAGCCCTGATCGCCACCCTCACACAACACAGCAATGGCCTGGATGCCCGCCTGGAAGGGATCGATGCCCTTCGCACGGAATTCGCCGCTCACCTTTTGGAGGAAAAATAACAATGTTCACGCTCCCCCATCATTCGCCCCGCGATCTTCCGTTCACCGCGGGCAACACCGCCTTGCTGCTGGTGGACATGCAACGTGCCTGGCTCGACCCGGCACTCGACCCGCATTTGCAGGGCCCGCACGCAGCATATTTCCTGGGTCGTGCTCGGGAAACGGTGATCCCCAATCAAGTCCGGCTGTTGAATGCGGTGCGCGAAGCCCGGCAAAACGTGCTGCACACCATCATCGAAAGCCTCACGGCGGATGGCCGCGATCGCTCGCTGGATCACAAGCTGTCGGACATGCATTTGCCCAAGGGCAGCTACCAGGCCGGCGTGATTGACGAGTTGACGCCCATTGAAAATGAAATCGTGCTGCCCAAGACGTCGTCCGGGGTCTTCAACTCCACCAACATCGATTACGTGCTGCGCAATCTGGAAACCCGGCACCTGATCATCGCCGGCATCGTTACCGACCAGTGCGTCGACATGGCCGTGCGTGACGCCGCAGACCGTGGCTATCTGGTGACCCTGATCGAAGATGCCTGCGCCACTTACACCTTCGAACGGCATCACGCGTGCCTCGAGGCGATCAAGGGTTATTGCTGGATCACCGACACCCAAACCGTGATCAACCGTTTGCAGGAGTTGCGCCCGTGAGCCTGATCCAGCCAACGGCAATGACCACTATCGTCACCACCGACCTGATTGGTGTGACTCGCGGACGTTCGTTTCCCACGGACGAGCTTGAGAGTTATCAGCAAGCCGGTGTGGGTTGGGTGCCGGCCAACAGTGCGCTGACGCCTCAGGACCGGGTGGCGGAGAATAATCCCTGGGGCTCCTGCGGCGATTTGCGCCTGATCCCGGACATGAATACCCGCGTGCAGGTGCCCAACGGCCCGGACGCCAATGCGCCGGGCCTGGATTTTATCCACGCCGATATCTGCGAAACCGACGGCCAGCCCTGGGCGGCCTGCCCGCGCACGATGTTGCGCAACGAGATCCAGCGTTATCGCGACGAGCTGGGGCTTGAGGTGACTGCCGCGTTCGAACATGAGTTCAACCTCGGCTACAAGGCCCCTGACAACGCTCACCATGCCTTCTCGCTTTCCGCCCAGCATCACGCCGCGTCTTTCGGCGGCTGGCTGTTGAGCGCGCTGAAGGCGGCCGGCGTCGAACCGGAGATGTTTTTGCCGGAGTATGGCAAGGCGCAATACGAAGTCACCTGCCGTCCCACTCAAGGTGTGGCCGCAGCCGATCGCGCGGTGAATGTGCGGGAGATCACCCGTGAAATCGCGCGCCAGATGGGCCTGGATATCAGCTTCTCGCCCAAGCTCGAAGCCGATGGCGTGAGCAACGGCGTGCACCTGCATATCAGCCTGCAGGATCCAGCCGGAAACGCGGTGATGTACGACGCGCAAAGCAGCAACGGGCTGTCCGAAAAAGGCCGGCAGTGGGCGGCGGGCGTGTTGAAATTCCTGCCCGCGTTATGCGCCTTCAGCGCGCCCACGCCGATTTCCTACCTGCGCTTGAAGCCTCATCACTGGAGTGCGTCCTACGCCAACCTGGGCCAGCGCAATCGCGAAGCGTCACTGCGGATTTGCCCGACCATCACCATCGGCGGCAAGTCCCCGGCCAGGCAATACAACCTGGAGTTCCGCCCGCTGGACGCAACCGCCTCACCGCACCTGAGCATGGCCGCCGTGCTGATTGCCGGCCGCCTGGGCCTCCAGCAAAAGCTCACGCTGGACAGTTCCTCCGATGAAGACCCGGAGTCCATGAGCGATGAACAACGCCAGGCGCGGCATATCCTCGCCCTGCCCGACACCCTAGAAGACGCCCTCGCCAGCCTGCGCAACAACCCGCAGTTGCTGGACCAATTGCCGCCACTGCTGATGGATGCCTACTTCGCCCTGAAAGCCGAAGAGCTCAAATCCACCGAGAAACTGACGCCTGCCGAACTCTGTGATCACTATGCCCGCCTTTACTGATTCCCCCGAACACGGCCTGTTCAAGAAACCGGTATACCGGGTCAGCCGGCAAGAGTCCGAGCACCCGGTGATTCTGGTTTGCGAACATGCCAGTTCCTACATCCCCACGGAACTGAACGCCCTGGGCCTGAACGATGAAGCGGCAAAGGAGCATATCGCCTGGGACATCGGTGCGCTGAAACTGGCGGAACGACTCTCGAGGGCCCTGGATGCCACGTTGATCTCGGCCGCCTATTCGCGCTTGCTGATCGACCTCAATCGCCCGCTGGAAGCCCCCGACAGCATTCCGCCACGCAGCGAAATCTACGACGTGCCAGGCAACCGGGAACTTCCTGACATCGTTCGCCAGTATCGCCAGGAGCGCTTGTTCACACCCTTTCACCAGCGCTTGAGCGCCCTGATCGATGCGCGACTGGCGCAAGGTCGCGAAGTGCGCATCGTGGCCGTCCACAGCTTCACCCCGATTTACCACGGCCAACCCCGCCCGCTCGAGGCCGGCGTGTTGTTTGCCGGCGCCGCCGCCTATGCCGAAGGGATTCTGCAAGGGTTGGCCGCCCAGGGCTTGAACGTTGCCGCCAACCAGCCTTACGAAGTGGATGTGCTCGGTGACATGACCGTGCCGTTCCACGGTGATCAGCGCGGCATTGAGGCCGTGCTGCTGGAGGTCAGGAACGACCTGCTGCGAACGCCCCATGCGCTGCAGTCATGGGCGGACTATCTGGCTCCACTGCTGTAGCTGCTGTTGGCTGGACCGGTCTTACAACTATAAAAAAACCGCCTGGGCGTCTTTTAACCTGCCGGGTTCAAGAACATGTTCGGCCGCTTTGGCGGCTGCGCATTCGCCTTACTTCATACGGAAGTACCCCATCATGGCAATTGAAGAGTTTGGCTATAAACAAGAACTGAAGCGCAGCCTGTCCCTTACGGACCTGGTGATCTACGGGATGATCTTCATGATCCCCATCGCGCCCTTTGGCGTGTATGGCTATGTGAACAGCGAAGCGCCCGGCATGGTACCGCTGGCCTATATCGTCGGCATGGTGGCAATGCTGTTTACCGCGTTGAGCTACGGCAGCATGGCGCGGGCGTTCCCGATTGCCGGCTCGGTGTATTCCTACGCCCAGCGCGGGCTGAATCCAGGTGTCGGGTTTATTGCCGGTTGGCTGCTGTTGCTCGATTACCTGCTGATCCCGCCGTTACTGTATATCTATGCCGCGATTGCGCTGAACCACTTGTACCCCGAGATTCCGAAGACCGCATTTATCCTGGCGTTCCTGGTCAGTGCCACCCTGGTCAACCTGCGCGGTATGACGTTTACCGCGCGCATGAACATCGTGTTCCTGCTGGCGCAACTGGTGGTGCTGGGGATTTTCCTAGTGTGTGCCTGGAAGGCTCTGCACGGGGGTGCCGGCAACGGCCACCTGACGCTGGCGCCGCTGTACAACCCCACAGGATTCAACTTTGGGTTGCTGATGCAGGGCGTTTCAATCGCGGTGCTGTCGTTCCTGGGCTTTGACGCGATTTCCACCCTGGCGGAAGAAACCAGAGGCGATGCCGGGCGCAGTGTGGGCCGGGCCGCGCTGATCAGTTTGCTGGTGATGGGCGCGATTTTCGTGGCGCAAACCTGGCTGGCAACCGACCTTGCGGCAGGCATGGGCTTCACGTCCGCCGACTCGGCTTTTTACGAAATTGCAGCCATTGCCGGCGGCAGCTGGCTGGCTTCGCTGACGGCGATTGCCACGGCGTTGGCGTGGGGTGTGGCGGTGTCCATCACCTCGCAGGCAGCAGTGTCGCGACTGCTGTTCGGCATGGCCCGGGATGGCAAGCTTCCGGGAATCCTGGCCAGGGTCCATCCGAAATACAGCACGCCATACCTGAGCATTTACCTGGTGGGCGTGCTGTCGCTGGTCATCTGCTACTTCTTCATCGACACCGTGGACACCCTCACCTCACTGGTGAATTTCGGCGCCCTGAGCGGCTTCATGATCCTGCACATCACCGTGATCAACTACTACTGGCGGCGCATGCAGTCGCGCAATGTGTGGCGGCACCTGATCACGCCGGTGCTGGGCTTTGTGATCACCTTCGCGATCATGTTCAACATGGGACTGCAGGCACAGAAGCTCGGGATTGCCTGGGTCGTGATCGGGCTGGTCTACCTGTGGTTCCTCAGCCGCAAGGGCGCGAGCCTGGTGCTGTCCAAGGACATCTGACGGCTAGCGCAGTGACTGCTGCAGAAACTCACTGATCAAGCTGAGTACCTGCTGCTGGATCTGCGGCTTGGGACGAGCACCCTTGGCATCCAGGCAAATGAAGCCTTCGCCGGGGTCGCTCTGTTCAATCCGCTCCACCGCGCCCGGCTTGCAGATGGGCAGGAAGCTGAAGTGCGTGGCGTCGCTGATTTCCACGTAGCGCGAAGTCTTCTGCGGCAGGCGCTTGGCCAAGTCGGCCGACTCGAGTGCGGCGGGCAATTCCGGCGATGGCGTGCCCGCCGCAATCACCAACGTTGGGCGGTTCAGCGCCGCGAGGCTGGCATCGCTGAAGCCGCGGGCGAATCCCAGGTCCAGGGAAACAATGGCCGCCACGCGCGGGTCGCTCAAGTCACCGGCCAGTCGCTGCCTCGCCTGCTCGGTGCGACCAACCTCAAGTTGTTCGTAGGCCTTGCAAGGGGCAATTTCCGGATGCAACTTGCAGTCCTCGGTAAAGCGCTGCGGATCAAAGCGGGCACCGCCGACTTCGAGTGCGGTCCAGCCACCGAGGGAGTGCCCGACGACGGCGATCTTGCGCTGGGCCACCGCGCCGAAGCGTTTCGGCTGGGCAATCACGGCATCAATCACTCGATGGATATCCAGGGGCCGTTTCCACAGCTCGGAAGCGGCAGGCTGTGTGCGGTCCTTGCTGGTGGTGCCGGGGTGGTTGGGCGAGGCGACGATATAACCCTGCCCGGCCAACGCGCTGGCGAGCCAGGACTGGTTGATCCAGTTGCCGAAGATGCCGTGGGAGATCACCACCAACGGATGCTCGCCGGCAGCCGGTGCGGCGTCCTTCAAGGCCGGCGCGCCGACAAACACCGGATTGTCAGCAATCAGTTCTGGTGTGCCGGAAGCATGGGTCGGGTACCACACCGCCACCTGCAACGGCCTGCCGTGCTCCGCGTCGGGAATCACAATTTCCTGGAACCCGGTCCTCATCTCACTGGCTTGAGCCAGCCCGGTGACAACCATCAACAACAGCGCAGCACACAGCGTTTTCATCCTTGAGTTCCCTAAGTGGCTAAGCGCCATATTCTGGCATGCCCGTAATGGGAAAGCAGGTGGGAAATCAATGCGCGTATAAACCTTCAGGCTATGGCAACTATCCGAATGGTACGTCTACCATGTAGTCACACTCCTTTCAGATAGCCCCCAATGATCAAAGCCAGCCTGCGTAGTCACCTGACCCTCTGGTTTGCCGGTTTGTCGCTGCTCACCCTGGTGAGCGTAGGGTTCTACGTTGGGCACATCGCTACCGAGCAAATGAAACTGGCCAGTGGCAATGCCTTGTTGAGCACTGCCCGCTCCACCGCCGCGCTATTGGCGGTGCAGCTGCGTGAACGCCAGCTCGAAGTGTCGCTGCTCAGCCGCGCACCGCTGTTCAGACGGGGCAACCTGGACGATCCGGACATACTGACCTCCATGGAACAACGCACCCAGTCCCGCGCCGAGTACGCGTGGATGGGCGTCGCCGACACCGAGGGGCGTGTGCGCCAGGCGGTGAATGGGCTGCTGGTCGACCAATCCGTAACGGCACGGCCCTGGTTCCAGGCCGGTTTGCAGGGCAACTACACCGGCGATCCCCACGAGGCGGTACTGCTTGCCAAGTTGCTGCCGGGCTCCAACGGTGAGCCCTGGCGCTTCATCGACTTTGCCGCACCGATTCGCAATGCCGGGGGCCAGGTGATCGGCGTACTGGGGGCTCACGCCCATTGGACGTGGGTGACACAAATTGTCGAAGCGGCCAAAGGCAATACACCGGACATCGAGGCGCTGATCATCGACAACGACGGCAAGGTGCTCTACCCGGAACAACTGGCCGGCCAGCAATTGCCCCAGGACCGCCTGGCCAATGACACCGGCTGGTCGGTCGACAACGGCTACGTGACCAGCGCCGTGGCGGTGCCCAGCCCGTCGAATTCCAGCCTGACCTGGTACATCGTGATGCGCCAGCCGCTGGAAATCGCCCTGCACCCTGCCCGCGTATTGCTCTACAAACTGCTGCTGTTGGGCGTCATTGCCGCGGTGATTTTCGGCTTTGTGGCGTATTACCTGGCGTCGTACCTCAGCCGGCCTATCGAAGAACTCGCGCGTTCAGCCAAGCAGGTCCAAAACCAACAGCCTGGCGCGTATTTCCCTCAAGACCATTTCGTACTGGAAATCGCCCAGCTCGGGCGCTCCATCAAGGGCATGACCCAATCGCTGCTTGGCAAAGAGCGCGAACTGCAGGACACCAATGCGTCCCTGGAAGCCACCGTCGCCCAGCGTACTGCCGCCCTCACCCAGGCCAATGCCGAGCTGTTGAACCTGGCCAGCCATGACGCCCTGACCGGCGTCTACAACCGTCGGCGCTTCGATGAAAAACTGGCGGAGTACAGCCTGCTGTTCCAGCGCAGCGGGCGCGCGTTTGCCTTGCTGCTGATCGACGTTGATCATTTCAAGCGGATCAACGATACCCATGGGCATGCCGTCGGGGACGATGTACTGCGCCAGCTCGCGCAGTTGATTCAGGACGCCACCCGCGCCACTGACTTCGTCGCCCGTTACGGCGGTGAAGAGTTTGCGGTGCTGTTGCCGGAAATCGAAGCGCCGGACAGCCCGGATGTGGTGGCCGAGAAGATTCGCGCGGCAATTGCCGGAGCGCATTTCGAGACCGTTGGGCAGGTCACGGTGAGTATTGGCGTCGGGCTCGTTGAAGCTTCGGACAGCGACACCACAGTGCTGATCAAGCGTGCGGATCAGCAGTTGTATCGGGCCAAGTCGTCGGGGCGTAACCAGGTGGCGTGAGTCACTTTGACTGAACGTTTGCCTTCAAGAACGCGAGAAAGGTCTTGAAGGCGAACGAGCGATTTTTGGTGCTGGGGTAATACAGGAAAAAACCGGGCCGCTCCGGGAGCCAGTCCTCCAACAACCGCACCAGCTTGCCGGCTTGAACGAGCGCTTGGATCTGCTCCTCATGGAAGTAGCCAATACCGGCGCTGTTCAACACGGCGTCCAGCGCCACGTCCATGTCATCGACGGCCATATTGCTGTTGACGTCGATCCGTATCACATCGGCGTTCTTCTCGAACTCCCACGAGTAGGCGCGCTCGGATGTCGGAAAACGAAAGGCAACGCAGTCATGCTTCAGTAAGTCCTGGGGCTTACGCGGCGCGGAGTGCCCGGATCGTTGCAAGTAGTCAGGGCTGGCAACGACGGCAAACCTGAGGCTCGGGCTGACCGGCACCGCGATCATATTTTCCGAGACCACATGACCGAGTCTCACCCCAGCGTCCATCCCATCCTGGGTGATGTTCAGCAGACGGTCTTCAGCAAACAGTTCGACACTGATATTCGGATACTCGCGCACGAAGTCAGTACATAGCTTCGATAAAAACAGCCTGGCGGCCTGGCGTGCTGCGGTTATTTTCAACGACCCGGTCGGGGACTCCCGAAAGGGCATAATTCCCTCAACCGCTTCATCGATGCCCTTGATGGCCGGTGCAAGATTTTCAAACAGCTTAAGCCCCACTTGCGTCAATGAAACGCTGCGGGTAGTGCGGTTGACCAGACGTAATTGCAGTTGCTCCTCCAACTGACGAATCGAATGACTGATGGCCGATGGCGAGACGCCCAGTTCGACGCTGGCCTTCTTGAAACTCTGGTGCCTGGCCACGGCAGAGAACGTAATGAGGTCGGCAAGCCTTGGTTTCATTGATGAATACTCTTCAATACTGAGTTATTTTTACAGCCATTATCAGAACAATAATCTTGCATTAGTCTCTGCACTTCAGCAACTTGAACAGAGGCGACATCATGAAAACAGCACACATTATCTGGGCTCACCCACGGGAAAATTCACTCACCTCGCAAGTCGTGACCGCACTTAAAGCCGCCGCTGCCGAAAAGGAAATCAACGTGCGCGAACTGGACCTGTACCGCGCCGGTTTCGACCCGGTACTGCGCGAGGAAGACGAACCCGACTTCAGCAACTCGGATAAGCCATACAGCGAGCAGGTTTATCAGTTGTTTGACCAGATGGCCGGATCAGACATGGCCTTTGTCGTGTTTCCGGTCTGGTGGTATTCCATGCCAGCGATTTTGAAAGGCTACGTTGACCGGGTCTGGAACTACGGTTTGACCTACGGCAACGGCAAGCAACTGCCCTACTCTTCCATCCGCTGGATTGCCCTTGTGGGCGGCGCGCAGGGCAAGTTCGAGTCGCATAAAAAAGATGCCTACATGCAAGACCTGCTCAACGATGGCATCGCCAAATACTCCGGCGTGGAAGACTCCAGGGTCACGTTCTTGTACAACACCCTGGCGTTTGAGGAGAGTATCGAAGACATGAACCATCATCATCATGGCTTGATCCAGCAGGCG
Source organism: Pseudomonas sp. P7758 (assembly GCF_013386485.1). Classification (NCBI taxonomy): domain Bacteria; kingdom Pseudomonadati; phylum Pseudomonadota; class Gammaproteobacteria; order Pseudomonadales; family Pseudomonadaceae; genus Pseudomonas; species Pseudomonas sp. P7758. The sequence continues at coordinate 27,630 of NZ_JACARS010000075.1, forward strand.
AAACACGAGTTGTATCTGCTGGCTGCATAACGCTGAGGGCGCCTCACAGGAATCGAGCGTCGATGGCACGCCACGGCTTCCGTGGCGACTTGTTGAATCATCTCGTTGACGGCTTAAAGTTTCAAGCGACCTGGCCGACCTACTACAGACACGTATCGGGACGCTTATGCTCTATGAAAAAAACAACTGGTTTGATCGGATTGACATGTATTGCTGTTGTTACCACCTGCCTGGGGGGCGAAACAAGTACATCTGACCTGAACGATAAAAAGATCAAGTTAATAACCGACACAGCCGCCACGATTTGCGCTAGCTTTTCGGACAAAGGCGAAAGCAGCGAGTTGAAGGTGGCAGGCGGAGTTAATGCGCAGCTGTCAAAACTATCACGCGCACTGGCTGACCTCGGGCTGAACCTCAAGGCTGACTACGACACACAACAGCATCAAGGCGTTTTAAAAGACCAAGTCCTTGATGCAATCAAAGAGTCCAACTCGTGCCGGCTCGACGTGTTCCACTCATTATTAAACGATACTAATCAGTCGCGCACACGCGCCAAACAGCCGCCCACTACGAGCAATAACCAAACCACCCACGGAAACGGCAGTCATAATATTCAAAACGTATCCGGAGGCGTAGTAAATATAAATGCGAAATAAAACCAGGCGGTATGCCGGAGTATTGGTTCTGGGCATTTTCTCTAACGCCTATGCTGACCAGACCACCCATAGAGACTGCAGTTCGAATATCGAAAACATCCAACAGGGAGGCACCGTAAACATCAGCTGTTACTTCAACAAAAACTCTCCGCAGGACGTGTACCTGATCGCAACTCACCCCACGCTTGTCGAAGCAGAAAAGGTCCACTTTCTGAATATGTTTGAGGATAACGGCAGATCTTATCTTTCGCTCGCGCTAAAAAACATATCTGAAATCCCCGCTCGTGACGTGACGGTTGATTTGATGGATCCATCCTCCGCCGGTACTTACTCAGCGCTCAAGCCGTTCAAATTGAGCCAAAGCAAAGTGGCCGCCCAGCTGGGGACTCGAAAATGGACAATCCCAAGGCATTCAAGCATGGACTTTCCTTTTGTCTCGCTAGAGCAACTTGTTGCAAAAGTCCACTCCAGCGTCGATATCGAGCACTTCTGCCCTTTTGATGGAAGCTTGGTTGCACAAGAAGCGCCGGACGAGCCTTCCACACCGAACAGCCCTGATGCAGGCACCTACTCACACATAGTAAGAGTCCCGATAGTCATTAAAGTCCACTACAAGACAATCTTTGAAGAGACCATCACGAAGTACCTGACCGCATTCGTGCTCTACGCAGATCGCCGTAGCACCCGCGATGTGTGGTACCCCAGCGTTGGCAAGCCGTTACCGTTGAAGTGTGCGAAGTATTAGTCGGTCCGCCCTGTAAAGTTGTACACCACCTTAAAGCCTGGCAGGCTTATGCTAAGGCCCTTTCCTGTTTCGGCGTCGCCTGCCCATGCCCATCACCGACAACCTGCTCGCCTTCACCTTCGCCGCCACGTTGCTCACGTTGACGCCCGGACTGGACACGGCCCTGGTATTGCGCACTGCAACGGTGGAGGGCAAGCAACAAGCCTTGCGCGCCACCCTGGGCATCAATGCCGGCTGCCTGCTGTGGGGTGCAGCGGTGGCCTTTGGGCTGGGCGCGTTGATTGCCGTGTCCGAGGTGGCCTTTAACGTCTTGAAGTACTGCGGCGCGGCTTACCTGGCGTGGCTGGGCTTGAACATGCTGGTGCGCCCGCGCAGTTCGCTGGCGTCCGTCGAGGCCGATGGAAAACCCGGTGCCAACTGGTTCCTGAAAGGCATGATGGGCAACGTGCTCAACCCCAAGATCGGGATTTTCTACGTGTCTTTCCTGCCGCAGTTCATTCCCCAGGGGCATCCGCTGGTGGCGTGGACGTTCGGGCTGGTGAGCATCCACGTGGTGATCAGCCTGGCCTGGGCACTGATACTGATCGGTGCCACGCTGCCATTGGCCGGTGTGCTGCGGCGTGAAAAGGTGATCAAGTGGATGGACCGCACCACCGGCATGATATTCGTGCTGTTCGCGGCCCGGCTGGCCTTCAGCAAGCGCTGAAGTCAGCGCCGGTCCCGATGCCGTACCAGGCCTTCCAGGGTAAACCGCGCCTGCATCAGCACCACATCCCGCACCAGTTCCATTTCCTTCTGGCTCACTTCGGTCCAGTTCAAGGCGGAGAGCAGCTTGGGTTTCTGCACCCGAAACGCCAGGCCCTGGGTGAACAGCGCCATCGAGTGGATCACCGTGCGTTCGTCGTCAACGGCAAGGCCGGCAACGCGCGCGATCAGCAGGCGGATCACGTTGGCGATGCGCGCCTTGAAGCGTTCCTCGAACGCCATGGTCGCGCTTTCGGGGCAGAGCCCGGCCTGATGGCGGTCAAGAAACGCCCGCCACGCGGTGGTCTGGGGACTGTCCTGGATCGTTGAAACCACCGCGCCGAGAATGCCCAGTGAGGCGTCGATCAACCTCTGATCGTCGACCCCGGGATCGGCCAGCGCACCTTCTGCGGCTTCAACGGTAGGCGCCATCTTCTGCCACAACAGCGCGATCAAGTGCTCGACGCATTCCAGGTACACGCCTTCCTTGCCATCGAAGTAGTACTGGATCGCGGGCGCATTGACGCCGGCAGCATTCGCGATGTCTCGCGTGGACGCGCCGTCGTAGCCACGCTCGCCAAATACCTCGACAGCCGCCTCGATAATGCGTGCGCGGGTTTCTTCACCCCGCTGATAACCCCCTTCGGCGGCCGGTTTGTGTCGTGCCATGTGCCACTCCATTTTTTTTACGTAACCAAAATATACCAGTTGACAAAAATTCGCGAAAAAACGAATTTATTCCAACTGATATAAAACTGGAGTGACTTGATGTCCGCTGCACCTCCCTCTCCTCAGGTCATTCCTGAAACCACCGTCAACGGCCAACGTGGCAAAGCCCGACGGATTCTACTGTCACTCGCCGGCGTGGCGCTGTTGGCCGGGCTGGCGTGGGGCGCCTGGTGGTGGCTCACCGGGCGCTTTATCGAGACCACCGACGACGCCTATCTGCAAGCCGACAGCATCAGCGTGGCGCCGAAAATCAACGGCTACGTCGCCGAGGTGCTGGTGGCCGACAACCAGAACGTGAAGCGTGGCGACGTGCTGGTGCGCCTGGATGCGCGCAAATACCAGGCAGTCAGTGACGAAGCCTCGGCGACGATTGCGGCCCGCGAGGCCGACTTTGCCAAGGCCCAGGCCGACCTCGTGCAACAGGACTCGACCATCGCCGAAGCCCGCGCCCAACTGCAAGGCGCCCAGGCCGACGCCCAGCACGCGCAAACCGAAGTCGCACGTTATGCGCCGCTGGCGCGTTCCGGGGCCGAGCCGGAAGAACGCCTGGCGCAGCTCAACAACCAGCTCGCCCAGGCCCGCAGCACCGTGGCCGCCAAGCAGGCCGCGTTGCGCTCCAGCCAGACCCGCTACGGCACCCTCGAAGCCCAGCTCAAGCAAGCCCAGGCGCAACTCGGCGTGGCCAAGGCCAGCGAAGCCCAGAGCCAGCTGGACGTGGACGACGCGGTGATTCGCAGCCCGCTCGATGGCCGCGTCGCTGATCGCGGTGTACGCGTCGGCCAATACGTGCAGCCGGGCACACGCTTGTTGACAGTGGTGCCGGTGAGCGCGATCTACCTGACCGCCAACTACAAGGAAACCCAGATCGGCGAGATGCGCGCCGGGCAGACCGTCACCGTGCATGTGGACGCACTGCCAGGCCATGATATTCAGGGCCATATCGACAGCCTGTCCCCCGGCACCGGCGCACAGTTCGCGTTGCTGCCGCCGTCCAACGCCACCGGCAACTTCACCAAGATCGTGCAGCGGGTGCCGGTGCGGATTTCCCTGGATGTACCGGATGACGACGTGCGCCAGGCACTGGTGCCCGGCTTGTCCGCCACCGTGGAAGTCGACACCCGCACCCACAAGGCAGACGCCAACCATGGCTGAAGCCATCTTGACCGAAGTGCCCGCGGACAAACCGCGCAACGCTTCGCTGACCGACTGGATCGCAGTCGCCGCCGGCTCGCTGGGCGCCTTGCTGGCGACCCTGGACATCTCGATCACCAACTCGGCGCTGCCACAGATCCAGGGCCAGATCGGCGCGACCGGTACCGAGGGCACGTGGATCGCCACCGGTTACCTGATGTCGGAAATCGTCATGATTCCCCTCGCCGCCTGGCTGACCCGGGTATTCGGCCTGCGCCGGTTCCTGATCGGCACCGCGTTGATGTTCACGTTTTTCTCGATGTTCTGCGGGCTCTCTTCAAGCCTCGGCGCGATGATCGCCGGGCGTATCGGCCAGGGTTTTGCCGGCGGCGCGATGATCCCGACCGCGCAGACCATCGTGCGCACCCGCCTGCCTGCCCATCAGTTGGCAATCGGCACCACGATGTTCGGCATGACGGTGATCCTCGGTCCGCTGTTGGGCCCGGTGATTGGCGGCTGGCTCACGGAAAACATCAACTGGCGCTGGTGCTTCTTCATCAACCTGCCCGTCAGCATCACCTTGATCACCCTGCTGATCACCGGCCTGCCCAGCGACCGCATGAACCTCCAGCAATTCATCAAGGCCGACTGGCTGGGCATCATTGGCCTGGCCATGGGCCTGAGTTCGCTCACCGTGGTGCTGGAAGAAGGCCAGCGCGAACACTGGTTCGATTCGCAGTTGATCATCTGGCTGAGCATCACGATGGTGATCGGCTTCTTCCTGATTGCCGTCGGGCAAGTCCGCTCGAGTACGCCGATCCTGCGCCTGCAACTGGTGCTCAACCGCAGCTTTGGCAGCGTGCTGCTGATCGCCACGGCGGTCGGCGCCGGGCTCTATGGCACGGCGTACCTGGTGCCGCAGTTCCTCGGCATCCTGTCGGGCTATAACGCGCAACAGTCGGGTTCGATCATGTTGCTGTCGGGGATTCCGGCGTTCCTGCTGATGCCGATCCTGCCGCGAATGCTTGGCCGCCTGGACCTGCGGATGATGGTCGGCGTGGGTTTGTTGATGTACTGGGCCAGCTGCTTTCTCGACACCCAGCTCACCGCCCAGAGTGTCGGCCATGATTTCTACTGGTCGCAGATCCTGCGGGGCTTCGGGCAGATCCTGGTGATGATGCCCCTCAGCCAACTGTCGATGCGCTCGGTGGAAACCCGCGATGCGGGTGACGCGGCCGGGCTCTACAACATGTCACGCAACCTCGGCGGCACCTTGGGGCTGGCGCTGCTCGGCGTACTGATGGACCGGCGCAGCCACTTCCACGACGACATGTTGCGCGAAGGCATCCAGGCCAACACCCAGTTGACCCAGGATCAAATGGCGAGCGATACCGCCAGCTACCTGGCGCAAACCGGCGACCCGTCCACCGCCTCGCTGCAGGCCCTCAGTCATCTGGCCAACGACATCGCCCAACAAGCGGCGGTGATGGCCTACAACGACGCGTTCTACGTGCTGGGACTCGCCATGCTGGCGTGCCTTCCCCTGATCTTCATCCTGAAAAAGCGCGCGGCGCAGGCAGGCCAACGAACATGATTTATCGCTCACTTCCCTTGCTCTTCACCGTCGGCCTGCTGACGGCGTGTACCGTGGGGCCGGACTACCAGGGCGCGCCGGATGCCGCGCCAAAGACCCTCGCGGCCGGGCGCTTGCCCCACGCCGACATAGGCCTGCCGCGCACACCTGCGGTCGCCCAGTGGTGGCAAGCCCTGGGCGATCCGCAGCTCAACCAATTGGTGGCCCAAGCCCTGCAAAACAGTCCGGACATGGCGACCGCCCAGGCGCGCCTCAAGCAATCGCGAGCCAGCCTGAGTGGCGCCAACGCCAACGCCCTGCCCAAGATCACCGGCGATGCAGCGATGCTGAAGCTGCGCTCCCCCGACACCTCGGCGCTGGGTGGCAGCAGTGGCGGTGGTCGCGGGCCATTGAGCCTTTACCTCGCCGGCTTTGATGCCAGCTGGGAGGCCGACCTGTTCGGCGGCACCCGGCGTGCAATCGAGGCGGCCCAGGCGGAGAACGACGCCTCGCAGGCGCAACTGGCCGATGCCCAGGTGCAACTGGCAGCCGAGGTGGTGCAGACCTATGCCGACGTGCGTGACCAGCAGGCGCGACTGGCACTGGTGGACGCCAGTGTCGAGATTGAGGAACAGGCGCTGGACCTGACCCAGCAGCGACGCAGCCGTGGCGTGGCCTCGCAGTTGCAACTGGAGCAGGTCCTGACACAGGCCGAAAACACCCGGGCCCAACGCCTGCCGCTGCAAGCGTCAATCGTCGAGGCGATTGACCAGTTGAACCTGCTCTGCGGCCTGGAACCGGGCGAGTTGGACGCGAGCCTCAACACTCCCCGCGCCCTGCCCGCTATCCCTAGCCAGGTGCCATTTGCCGACCCGGCGGCGATCCTGAAAGCACGCCCGGATATCCGGGTGGCCGAGCGCCAACTGGCTTCCAGCAACGCGCAGATCGGCGAGAAAACCGCCGACTGGTTTCCCAAGCTCAGCCTGATGGGCGACTTGTCGTTCTCGGCGGCCGATCCCGGGCACCTGGCGCGCAAGGACAGCGGCACCTGGCTGCTGTTGCCGCGGCTGACCTGGAACGCATTGGATTTCGGCCGGGTGGCGGCCAGTGTCAAAGGTGCGCAAGCCGGGCGCGACGAGGCCCTGGCCCATTACAAAAGCGTGGTGTTGAGTGCGTTGCGTGATGCGGATGTGGCCCTGGCGCGGTATGGCAACCAGCGGCAGAACGTGGTGCTGCTGCGTAACGTGGAATCTTCGGCGGTACGGGCTGCGGACCTGACGCGCCAGCGTTATAAGGCAGGTACGGCGAGCACGCTGGATTGGCTGGACGCGGAACGTACGCGGTACCAGGCGCAGGAAAGCCGGATTTCCGGGGATGCGCTGTTGCTCAAGGACTTTGCGTCGTTGCACAAGGCGCTGGGGTTGGGATGGACGTTGTGACGAATAACCCGAGTGACCACTGACCTGTGGCGAGGGGGCTTGTCCCCCGTTGGGCTGCGCAGCGGCCCCAAAAAAGAGGGACTGCTACGCAGTCCAACGGGGGACAAGCCCCCTCGCCACAACAAGCCCTCTCACCACAGGTACGGTGTCAGCTTTTAATTGGCCGTATTGGCCCGCGCCGCGTGCAGCTTCTTGTAGCTGTCGATCAACCGCAGGTGCCGGTCCAGCCCTTCCAGCTTCATGCTCGTCGGCGTCAAACCATAGAACCGCACACTGCCATTCACCGACCCAATCGCCGCGTCCATCCGCTCGTTGCCAAACATGCGGCGGAAATTCACTTCGTAGTCCGCCAGTTCCAGGTCTTCGTCCAGCTCCATCTCCAGCACCGCATTCACAGCCTGATAGAACAAGCCGCGCTCGACGGTGTTGTCGTTGTACTGCTGGAACATCTCCACCAGTTCCTTGGCTTCTTCAAACTGCTGCAGGGCCAGATAAATCAGCAGCTTCAATTCCAGGATGGTCAGTTGACCCCACGCCGTATTGTCATCGAACTCGATGCCGATCAAGGTGGTGATGTCGGTGTAGTCGTCCAGCTCGCTTTCCACCAGACGCTCAACCAACCCCTTCAATTCCGCTTCGTCGAGGCGATGCAGGTTCAGGATGTCCTCGCGGAAAAACAGCGCCTTGTTGGTGTTGTCCCAGATCAGGTCGTCGATCGGGTAGATCTCCGAATAGTCGGGCACCAGGATGCGGCAGGCGGTCGCGCCGATGTGCTCGTACACCGCCATGTAGACTTCCTTGCCCATGCCTTCGAGGATGCCGAACAAGGTGGCGGCTTCCTCGGCATTGGAGTTTTCACCCTGGCCGGAGAAGTCCCATTCGACGAACTCGTAATCCGACTTCGAGCTGAAGAAGCGCCACGACACCACGCCGCTGGAGTCGATGAAGTGCTCGACAAAGTTGTTCGGTTCGGTCACCGCATGGCCTTCAAACGTCGGCTGCGGCAGATCGTTCAGGCCTTCAAAGCTGCGGCCTTGCAGCAGTTCGGTGAGGCTGCGCTCCAACGCCACTTCCAGGCTTGGGTGCGCGCCGAACGAGGCGAATACGCCGCCGGTGCGTGGGTTCATCAACGTCACGCACATCACCGGGAATTCACCGCCCAGGGACGCATCCTTCACCAGTACCGGAAAGCCCTGGGCTTCCAGGCCCTGGATACCGGCCAGGATACCGGGGAATTTCGCCAGCACTTCCTGTGGTACATCCGGCAGCGCGAATTCACCTTCGATGATTTCGCGTTTTACCGCGCGTTCGAAGATTTCCGACAGGCACTGCACTTGCGCTTCGGCCAGGGTGTTACCGGCACTCATGCCGTTGCTGAGGTACAGGTTCTCAATCAGGTTGGACGGGAAATACACCACCTCGCCATCGGACTGGCGCACGAACGGCAGCGAAACAATGCCGCGTTCTTCGTTGCCGGAGTTGGTGTCATAGAGGTGTGAGCCGCGCAGCTCGCCGTCACGGTTGTAGATGTGCAGGCAATGCGCGTCGAGTATCTCCGGTGGCAGTTCGTCCTTGCGGCCCGGCTTGAACCAGTGCTCGTCCGGGTAATGCACAAACGCCGCGTTGGCGATGTCTTCACCCCAGAACTGGTCGTTGTAGAAGAAGTTGCAGTTCAGCCGCTCGATAAACTCGCCCAATGCCGACGCCAATGCGCCTTCCTTGGTCGCGCCCTTGCCGTTGGTAAAGCACATCGGCGAGTGCGCGTCGCGGATATGCAGCGACCATACGTTGGGCACGATATTGCGCCACGAAGCGATCTCGATCTTCATGCCCAGGCCCGCCAGAATGGCCGACATGTTGGCGATGGTTGTTTCCAGCGGCAGGTCCTTGCCCGCGATGTAGGTGCCCGCGTCGGACGCCGCGCTCGGCATCAGCAATGCCTGGGCATCGGCATCCAGGTTTTCCACTTCCTCGATGACAAACTCCGGCCCGGCCTGCACCACTTTTTTCACGGTGCAGCGGTCGATGGAACGCAGGATGCCCTGGCGGTCTTTATCGGAGATGTCCGCTGGCAATTCGACCTGGATCTTGAAGATCTGGTTGTAGCGGTTTTCCGGGTCGACAATGTTGTTCTGGGACAGGCGAATATTGTCGGTAGGGATGTTGCGGGTTTCGCAGTACAACTTCACAAAGTAAGCCGCACACAACGCCGACGACGCCAGGAAGTAATCGAACGGACCGGGGGCCGAGCCATCGCCCTTGTAGCGAATAGGCTGGTCGGCCACCACGGTGAAGTCGTCGAACTTGGCTTCAAGTCGAAGGTTGTCGAGAAAATTGACCTTGATTTCCATGCGGGATTACCAGAATAGCGAGCAAATTATGGCCGCCATTATCCGGGTTTCGAGGCGTAAGTCTTGTGCTTTCGGGCCTGGCCGATCGTTGGCGATGGGTATCAGCCGTGTTGAAAGTCCGCAATCTGCTGCCACATCGCGATCGGGTTGGAGTACATCGGGAAGTGCCCGCACCGGGCAATCGGCGCCAACCGCACGCCTTGCGCCTGGATATGCGCCAGGTACGACAAATGGGCATTCTGCTCGCCGTACATGAACATGCGCGGGCATTCCAGGCCGAGGAACTTGCCCATCAAGTCGGCGTTATCCGACAGTTCGACCATCGACTGGAAGATCCCCCGCACCGCCCCGGCACGCACCTTGTGCCGCAGGCTCGCCGAATACAGCGCGCTGGCGTAGGCCGGTGCCTGCCGGGTGCGTTCGATAAAGGCGCTGAAAAACGCCTCGGGATCGTCCGCCGGGTAGTCGACGATCTGCCGGCTGAGAAAGCAGTCTTCCGGGGCGATATTGCCTTCGATATCAACAAAGCTCAGCACCCGGCCCGGGAACTGGTGCGCCAGCATCAGCGCGGTAAGCCCGCCCATGGAGTGGCCTACCAGATGGAAGCGCTCGATGTTGAAATGCTCGAGCACCTGCAAGGCGGTTTGCAGCAGGAACGGGATGGAGATCTTCGACAGGTCATCGCAATGGCTCTCACCGCAACCCGGGGCGTCATAAGCCAAAAATGGATGACCGTCGAAGGCAGGTTGCTGGACGATGTCGGCGTAATCTTCCTTGGTCGAGCCAAAGCCATGCAGGAACACGATTGGCGCCAGGGTACCCGCGCGGTGGATCGCGGCGATGTTCAACGGTACATCGTCGACCGTCTGGAGAAGCCGTGTATGGGTGAACGGTTCGGGTGACGACATAGTGTTGATTCCTCGAAAGACGACCGCACTGGACGGATTAGCTGCCCAAAGCCGCCAATTTCAAGGATATTCATGCCGGTGTAAATTCCCGATTCAAGAAGGCATTCATAGGCCAATCGTATGAATCATGGCATTGCAGCGTGGTATCTGCAGTACATACAACCACCACGGGGAAGAGCGGCACGATGATCCACGCGATAATGGTCGATGTAGACGGTGTACTGATTAACGGGCGGCCTGCAGATGGCAGGCCTTGGGCATCTGAGATTGAAGCGGATCTGGGCATCAGTAACGCCGATTTGAACCGCGAGTTTTTTGGCCCTTACTGGAGCGACATCATCGTCGGACACTCGGGGCTTGCCGAGCAACTGAAGCTGGCACTGGCGCGACTTACGCCGTCCGTTCCCCACGAAGACTTGATTGCCTATTGGTTTGCAAGTGACGCCAGGCTAAACCGGCCGTTGCTGGAAGCACTCGCCCAACTGCGCGAGAGAGGTACGAAGGTCTTCCTGGCGACCAACCAGGAGCACCTGCGGTCGGCCTACCTGATGGATCAACTTGGCCTCGGCCCGCACGTTGACGGCATCTATTATTCGGCGGCACTGGGCAGTCGCAAGCCTGAACGGGACTTCTTTGAACAGACAGCCGCTCTCTCGGGCTTCGCTCCAGAGCAATTGCTGCTGATAGACGACACCCCTGCGAATGTCGTCGCGGCAAGGCAACTGGGCTGGAATGCGGTGCTATGGACAGCGGGCAGCTCCCTGTCTGCGGAACTGGCCAAGCTCCAGGCTGAGGGCGTGAACCTCGCACCGCCCTCATAGGCCTGTTGCGGCCTTACTCAATCACCGCCTATCAGCCACCCAGTTCACAGACAACGACGCCCTACCCCGCACTCAATCCCCACAACACGTCCAACACATGTTGCGTAGGCCGCTCAACCTCCCCGGCGCGATGGGCGATCCCCAGTTGCCGCCACAGCAACGGTTGCAACGGCCGCATCGCAATCCGGGTGTCGTGCAAGGGCGTGGACGCTTCATGGGGCAACAACGTGGCCCCGTAACCGGCGGCCACCAGGCTTTTGATTGCGTCGTTGTAATTCAGCTGAATACGCGCCGTCGGCTGGTAGCCGTCATTGGCAAACCACTCCGAGGTCAGGCGCGAAAGCCGGGTGGTGTTGTCATTCAGGATTAACGGCTGGGCAGCCAGCCAGGCGGGTGTTACCACCTCGGGGCATTCCCGGCGCGCCGGCAAAAACGCCATGACCGGGTCGCGCCGCCAGGGCTCGATCCGCAAGCCCTTCACCGGTGCCTGGGGCAGCGCCACCAGGCCGATCTCCAGGGCGCCCTCGGCCAGCTTCTTCAATGTGTCCTGCGACGTGAGCACCGCCACCTGCACATCAATGGCGGGATGATGTTGGCTCAAGGTTTCCAGGGCTTGCGGCAGCAACTGTGCGATGGCTCCGGTTGAGGCTCCCAGACGCACCCGCCCCGCCAGCCCCTGCACCTGTCGCTCCACGTCTTCAAGCGCCTGCTCGGCATCCGCCAACAAGCGGCGCGCGCGCTCCACCAGGGTTTCGCCAATCGCTGAAGGCTGCACCCGCCCACGGGTACGCGATAGCAGCTTGCCGCCCACTCGCGCCTCGAGGTCGGCGATATGCAGGCTGACGGTGGGTGGCGCCAGGTTGAGCATGCGGGCTGCCTCGGCGAACGAACCGAGGTCGGCAATTGCCACCAACGTACGCAGGCGGTCCAGGCTGATTTCGCGCATGGGTCAATCCTCGTTCATAAAAACTGAACTTCATCGTTTGGAAATTCAACTTTTCCTATCCTAGCGGCTGGCCGAAGATTGGAACACCTGATTTCCTATCCGAGTGCATCCCATGGCAAATCCTCTTGTATTCATCGACGGCGACCAAGGCACCACCGGGCTACAGATCCATCAACGCCTGCGCGACCGCACCGATCTGCAACTGATCACCCTCAGCCCTGAACACCGCAGGGACCCGCAGCAGCGCGCCGAGATGATCAACGCCTGCGATATCGCGATTCTCTGCCTGCCCGACGCCGCCGCACGGGACGCCGTCGCCAGCATCCACAATCCGGCCGTGCGGGTGATCGACGCGAGTTCGGCACACCGCACTCATCCCGACTGGACCTACGGTTTCGCCGAGATGAACCCGCAACAGGCGCAACGCATTGCCACGGCGCAGCGGGTGAGCAATCCCGGTTGCTATCCCACCGGTGCGATTGGTTTGTTGCGCCCGTTGCTTGAGGCCGGGCTGCTGCCCGGGGACTACCCGACGACCATTCATGCCGTCTCGGGCTATTCCGGCAAGGGCCGCGCCGGGGTGCAGGAGCATGAGGGCGCCGACGCCTCACAGACGCCCGCGTTCCTGGTGTATGGGCTGGGACTGGCACACAAGCATGTGCCGGAGATTCAGCAGCAAAGCGGGCTGACGGAAAGGCCGACCTTTGTGCCGGCCTACGGGACTTTTCGCCAGGGGATCGTATTGACCATCCCCCTGCAACTTCGGTTATTGGCGCCGGGTGTGAATGGCTCGCGGTTGCATGACTGTTTGACTCAGCACTACCGCGATACGAATCACGTCCAGGTGCTGTCGATGCAGGCCGCCAAGGAGCTGACCTACCTTGACCCTCAAGCGCTGAACGGCACGGACGATGTGCGCCTGATCGTGTGTGAAAACCACGAGACGGGCCAGGTCCTGCTGGCGGCGATATTCGACAACCTCGGCAAGGGCGCCGCAGGTGCCGCCGTGCAGAACCTGGATTTGATGATCAAGCCGAGACCGTAGCGATAAAGGCGCGCAGGTCCGCCAGCATCAACGCCGGCTGCTCCCAGGCCGCGAAGTGACCGCCGGCGGGCATCTCGCTCCAGTGCACGATGTTGAAGGTCTTTTCGGCAAATGAGCGCGGCGGCGGCACGAACACCGGATCACGAAAGGCGGCAAATCCGGTCGGCACCTGGATGCGGGTGCCGACCGGGAATTTTGACGATCCCTCAAGGCGCTTGCCGTGATACATCCACGTCGCGGTGACCATGGAAGATGGCGCGAGATACAACATGATGTTGGTCAGCAGTTGCTCCTCGGTAAAGGTGCCCCAGAGATCCGGGCTGCCATCGGCGGTAGTGGGCAGATCGGCCCATGTGCCGATTTTTTCGAGGATCCATCCCGCGGCCCCCACCGGGCTGTCGGCCAGCGCGACACCCAGGGTCTGCGGGCGGGTTTCCTGCTGGTGGTTGTAGCCGGTTTCCCAGTCGATCAGCACGTCACGCCGGGCGACGAAAGCCTCCTCCTCCGGCGTGGTCGCAACGGTGCCCTGGGCCAGCAGGTCGGCCATGTTCAGGTGAATCCCCAGTAACGCCTCGGGCCGATCGTGGGCCATCCAACCGGCGATGCCCGAACCCCAGTCACCGCCCTGAACGATGAAGCGGGTTGGCCCGAACAGCCGGGCCATCAGCCCATGCATGAGTTCGCCCGCCCGACGTGGGCCAATCACTCCGGTGATCGGCCTGGAGAATGCAAACCCCGGAAGCGACGGCACGATCACATCGTGTCCGTCAGCCGCCAGCGGTTCCAGCAGCGCCTCGAATTCCAGGTACGAACCTGGCCAGCCATGGAGCAGCAGGATCGGCGGCCTGGAACCGTCGCCCCGCACATGGACGAAGTGCAGGTGCTCGCCCTCAATCTCGGTGATGAAGTTGGGCAGTTGGTTGAGGTGTTTTTCGACCCGGCGCCAATCATAGGATTCCAGCCAGTAAGCGACCAGGCGCTGAAGGTCGCGCACGCCAACGCCCGACTTCCACCCTCCCAAATCGGGAAGCCGGGTCCAATCGTAGGCGGCGACTTTGTCGCGGATGGCCACAAGACGTTCGTCGGGGACATTGATGGTGTAGGGCAAGATCATGGGATTCTCCTGGTGAGTTTCCGTATTACATTGCTTTACGCAATACTGACCCCGACAAAAACCGATGTGAACCCCATTACGCCGCTCAAGGCCTTTGCGAAAAACGCACAAGTGAGTTTCCCGTGGACATAACGGACGAACTGGAAATCTTTACCCTCGTGGCCGAGACCGCGAGTTTCTCGGCGGCCGCGCGTCGCTTGAACCTTGCGCCCTCCTCCATCGCGCGGGTGCTGGACCGCATGGAGGCCCGGCTGGGCGTACGCCTGTTGCTGCGAACCACGCGCTCACTGACCGTGACCCCGGAGGGTGCCGCCTACCTGTCGTGCGCCCGGCGGATCCTCACGGACCTGCGGGAAACCGAACAGCAGATTACCGACCAGAGTTCACCCCGCGGGCGCCTGCGGGTCAGCAGTTCGCTGCTGTATGGCAGGACCTTCGTGATCCCGTTGTTGGGCGAGTTCATTCAGCGTTACCCGGACATCCTGGTGGACATCAACCTGACCGACACCGTGGTCGACATCGCCGCCGGGCAAGCCGACGTCGCAGTGCGATTGGGCCCGCTGCCCGACAGCAGCCTGACGTCCCGCCGGCTGGGCGCCACCCACAAGGTCATCATTGCTGCGCCGAGCTATCTGGCACGACGCGGCACGCCGCAGGTGCCGGAAGACCTGCTGGATCACGACTGCATCGGTTTCAACTTCAAGCGTGCGGCGCCCACCTGGCCGTTTCGCAAGGATGGCCACGACTATTCACTGACGATCAAGGGCCATGTCGAAACCAATAACGGTGACACCCAGGGCCAATTGGCGGCCGAGGGCATCGGCATCGCGCGGGTCTGCGCCGAGACCGTGGCGGACGCCATTCAGGCGGGTCGGCTGGTGCCGCTGCTGGAGGCATTCAATCCAGGCGATGGCGAAGAGATCCATGCCGTGTTCCTCGGCGGTACCCACACGCCGGCGCGGGTCCGGTGTTTTGTCGACTACCTGGTTGAGCGGTTCCAGTAGGCGCGAAATTGCATGATTACTCGGCAACGAGTTCGACGTAGCTCGACTCCCCGCCTCCCGTCGCGCCCGACAACCAGCCCCAGACGAAGGCCAGGGTGGTACGCCCGGCGTCATCCACGCCTAGCGTGCCCCGGGACCAGCCGGCAAGAATCTCGCCCTCGGTGGTCAGGCACTGGTACAGCAACTCGATGGTATCGGGGCCTGTGGCGCGCCCGACTTGATTGCCCATGCGAATCCGGCCGCCCTGGTAGGTGCCCCATATGGCGTTTTCATCGACGTGGTAATGAAACACGGTGCCTGTACCGGACACACCATGGGTGTTGCCCGCGACGATAAACCGGCGGTTGTCCAGGCGTTCGCTGATTTGGCAAAAGGCATTTGGCATTGACAGGCGCTTCCTTGGTCGAGAGGGTCCATTCCGGGGCGCCCAACCTACCTCATATGGCTTTTGTCGGTCATGTAAAACCTGCACAATTGTGGGCTTCCCCGCGACAGGACGTCCCTTCATGCAACGCATCGTGATTCTCGGTAATGCGGGCAGCGGAAAATCCACCCTCGCCCGCGCCCTCGGACAACGCCTGGGCCTGCCCGTGGTGCACCTGGACACCCTGTTCTGGTCGCCCGGCTGGGTCGAGCCCGACGCCGAGCAGTTCCGTACCCGCGTGCGCGACGCCGTTGCCGCCGATGGCTGGGTGTGTGAAGGCAACTATGCGCGGCGCACGTTCGACCTGCGCCTGCCCCGTGCCGATTTGATCATCTGGCTCGACACGCCACGGCTCACCTGCTTTACCCGGGTGATCCTGCGCAGTGCGCTGAACCGCCCGCGCCCGGATATTCCCGCCGGCTGTACCGAGAAACTCGACCGGGAGTTCCTGACATTCCTGAAGTACGTGTGGACGTTTGATCGCGGCCACCGCCCAGGTATCGAGGCGGTGCGGTTGGCGGCAGGCCCGTCGGTGCCCGTGGTGCACTTGCGCGGTGGCCAGCAGATCGCCGAGTTTCTCGAGCGCTTGCCCGCAGCATCTGAAGGCTGCCTTGAATAAATGGAGCAGGAGCGTTGGCCGCGATAGTGGGTCGTCTTGCCAGTGAAGAAATCAATGATGGCAAGACTTCCACCGCTTTCGCGCCATGCCGTCCTACAGGTTTTTTCAACTGTAGGATCTTGTTGGTAGCCGCTCCCTCGTGCGACCTGTAGAAGCCCCTATCTGGATCTCAAGTACCGATAGAGCGTCTGCCGACTGATTTCAAAATCACGCGCCAATTTGGATCTACTTTCTCCTGCAGTGGCCCGGTCAATTAAGTTTACAACCTGATTGTCAGACAGTTTTTTCTTGCGACCTCTATAAGTCCCACGATTCTTTGCACTGGCAATTCCCGCCGCCTGTCTTTCCCTCATCGCAGCGCGCTCGAACTCTGCAATCAGCTCCATTACCGCAATGATCGACTCCACGACTTCAAGACAGTCATGCCGAAAAACCAGGTTTTCGTTCAAACACTCCAACGTGACCTGCTTTTCAATCAACCGGCGAATGATGGCGCACAGCTGCTCCGTGCTTGAAGTCAGCGCTGCCATGCTGTCCACCACCACGGTATCCCCGCACTGCAGGTAGCGGAGTAGCCTTTCCAGGCCTGCAGGATTCGCGGCATTTTCTGCCGGCTCATCGCAAAACACGGCATCAAATACATCGTCGCTTGTTATTTTCTCTGCGCCACCCTCGGGCTCTTTTAGAGCGCGCCGGACATATTTGATGCGATGCAATCTCATGGTGCCTCCTTGGCAATACTTGTACAGCGTCATTTTATACTTGTACAAACTGTAACTAAATCATCAATTCCTTACACCGCACTTGTAACACTGAACCCACCCAAAATACACAGTTGCAAAGAGTTGAACTTCCCTTATCATTTTGAAGCATGGAATTCTAACAAGCTTTTCGCAAAAAAGTCGATTTCGTATTCCTTGAATGCCCCGTGCAATTCAAGCAACCCATATGAGTATCTACTGTTTTACAGCTCAAATAATTGACATGACCGGCTTGACGCGGCTGTTAATTTCTCGATGCAATCAGAGGATGAATGGATGAAAGTCTTGGAAGGCGCCATCGAAATTGATCGCCCAACTACCGACCAGGAAAAGATTGATAAGGTAACCCGGAGTATTACCGATCATGGGAACTACCTGCGAAAGCGTTATCCGATCCTGCAGCACCAGGATGCTCTGGGCGCGAGTGTCATGGCGTTTTCCCTGATAGGGATGGTCATTACGGGAGGGCTCTATCTAAAGGGTTTTATCCCCGCATGGATGTGTATTCTGGTCAATGCGCTGCTGACTTCGTTCATTCATGAAATCGAACATGACCTGATTCATCGCCTTTATTTTAGAAAACAGCCGCTGGCCCATAATGCCATGATGCTCTTCTGCTGGCTGGCACGCCCGGGTATGCCCAGCCCGTGGCTAAGACGCAGTCTGCACTTTCATCACCATAAGGAGTCCGGAACTGATTCTGATGTTGAAGCCTGGATCACCACGAGCGGCAGTCCTTGGGGAATACTGCGATTACTGAAACTGGTGGACGGCTTTGTATTTGGTTTTCTAAATGCGGTGTTTGCCCCGGGATGGCGGCAAAAGGTAAAATTGTTAGGCAAGATCATTCGGCTCAATACACCATTCGGGCTTCTGTATTGGGGGTGCTGGTATGTGTTCCTCGGCTACCACCTGTATGTCTGGCTTGGGTCAATTACCGGGATGGAGGTTCACAGCTCTGCTACGACGCTGGAACTAATGGATATCGTCAATAGCGCAGTGATTATTCTTATAGCGCCCAATATGATACGGCAGTTCTGCCTGTTCTTTATAAGTTCAAATATGCACTATTACGGCGATGTTGCCCCGCGTAACGCATTACAACAAACCCAGGTGATGAACCCTTGGTGGCTGTGGCCGTTCCAGTTGTTCTGTTTTAACTTTGGCAGCACTCACAGCATCCATCACTTCGTGGTGAGAGACCCGTTTTATCTGCGTCAGATGACGGCACCTCATGCTCATAAAGTCATGGCCCAGGCCGGTGTCAGGTTCAATGACTTCGGCACCTACAAACGAGCCAATCGCTTTTCCATGGAGCACTCCCAAACTCGGTCTCGTGGGTGAATTCCTCCACAACCATTATCCGTGTTCGGCAAGTATCAAGGGCCGTACTTCAAATACGAGGACGTTGAGGTATGAAAGCGCAAGGGATATGTGCGAAGCAGTTTGAAGCGGTCAAGCAGGCTTTCGAGGACATGTTCGATGATCCGCAGGAACGTGGGGCCGGCCTGTGCGTGCAGGTAGGCGCAGAGATCGTTGTCGACCTGTGGGCCGGCATGGCAGACCAGGCGGGCACGAAACCCTGGACCCGCGATACGCTGGCCAATACCTTCTGCGTAATAAAACCCTATGTCGCGGTGGCCGTCCTGATGTTGGTTGAGGCGGGCAAGCTGGAGCTGGATGCACCCGTGGCCCGTTACTGGCCCGAGTTCGCCCGGAGCGGGAAAGCAAAGGTCACCCTGCGCCAGGTGATGAACCATACCGCAGGCCTGCCGGCGCTGCGGGGGCCCGACCACAACCCAATGATGTATGACTGGGAGCATATGCTGCGACTGCTGGAGGCCGAGCCGCTGTGGTGGGAACCGGGAACAGACCTGGGCTACGGCACCACCACGTTTGGCTGGATCCTCGGCGAGTTGATTCGCCGGGTAGACGGACGAGATCCCTGCGTGTTTATCCACGAAGAGATTCTCGATCCCCATGAGTTGGACGTGCACCTTGGCGTGAACGAAGAACACTTTCATCGTATCGCGCGTTTCGACAGTGCCACGGGACGAGTCGGTGACCCTTACTCGCAGGCGTTGCGAACCGTGGTGAAAAACGAGCCGTCGCATATCGCGACGCTCGCCTTCACCAACCCCGGAATGGTGCCCAGACGAACCAGTGACCCTCGCTGGTGGGCCTACCGGCAACCCGCCGTGTGTGGACACGGTTCGGCTCACGGCCTGGCCGGTTTCTACAGTGCATTGATGGCAGGAAACTTTATCGGTCCCGAGCTGCTTACTGAATTCAGCCGTGAGCACAGTCATGGCATGGATCGAGTATGGATGCGCCCCATGCGTTATGGATTGGGTTGCATGCTGGAGCAGCAACGCGACCCGACGGCTTCCCATGCAATGGGCCCGAACACCTTTGGCCATATCGGGCTTGGTGGCCCGATCAGTTTCGCTGATCCCGAAAAACAAGTGAGCTTCGGTTTTGTCACCACGACTTCGGGCAGCCATTCGATGATTGATCCACGCCCCCGCCGACTTTCATCCCTTGTCTATGCGTCGCTTTGAAGGCAAGGGGCGGATCTGTTCATCTGAGGCTTTCAAGGGGGCGCAATACTGCCGAATGCAACGCAGCAAGTTTTTGGCAAGACACAAGTTGCTGATGGCAAACCGAAACCTTCCCCTCCTGGCCAACAATGAGTCATTGGCTTATGAACGAAGGCTGGTACAACGACGACATGATTTATTTATAAATAAATTCATACGCCTCGATATAAGAACCTATCTCGTTTGAATGAGCAGTCACCCACACTGCATTCATGCCTGTCTTTCTTTGATCGTTGAATTCCGACTGAGTGGTACAAAGCGCAACCCAGCGCTCAGTCTTTAAATCCTTAATCCGCAGACCCGCCTCACAACGACTGAACTTTCCAACGTAGGGCCCCGGAGTCACCAGCTCGTAAGGTGACGCATACTGAACAATGTCGCCGGGCAACAGGTACGTAACGACGTCATAACTGTGCAAGGACAAAATCAGACCCAGGCAAAAACCACCAAAAAAAGATTCTCCAACACGGTTCGGGTTTCTTACAGCCGGACGATAGTAGGTGGCCCTTGCAGCAAAAAAGAGTCCAACCAGACAACCAATGACTATATAGGTCGTCCACTCGGGAATCGATGGCATTAAAACCGTTCGCATTACAATGCGACCGGCCCAGAGCGTATAAGCAATCCATGCTCCCAATAACAGACACACCACCAACAACAAGGTTCTTTTCTTTGATTTGTTTTCAAATGAAGGATATTCCATTCCCTGCCTACTCTATTTTTAATTCCCGGGAAAAGCGCTTCGTGCTTCACGCCAACTTCCTTTACCCGATTGGCATGCCGGGCATATTAACGAATGAGCGTCATGGTGACCGATCTATTTACCCACGACTCACAGACATGGCCAGAGCGCCATCGGTTCTACCCATTAGCGCAAATTGTTCAACCGCCTCACATCCCTTATCCTCGTGGCCTTACCTGCCAGCGCCCGCCGGAGCCCCCCATGGACCTCGCCACCCTCACCCTCTTCCTCCCGGCCTGCTTCGCCCTGAACATGGCGCCAGGCCCGAACAACCTGCTGTCCGTGAGCAACTCCACCCGCTACGGCTACCGCACTTCGTGCCTGGCAGGCGTCGGGCGACTGCTGGCCTTTGCCGGGATGATCGCACTCGCGTCCGCCGGGCTGGCGGTGGTGCTGCAAACCTCGGAGTTGTTGTTCTACGGGATCAAGATCCTGGGGGCGGCGTATCTATTTTATCTGGCGTATCAACTGTGGCGGTCCAATCCGCACGCGGAGGCTGAGTCGACGGCGCCCAAGGCGGGCTTGTGGGCCTTGGCGCGACAGGAGTTCCTGGTGGCCGCCGGCAATCCCAAGGCAATCCTGATTTTTACCGCCTTCCTGCCGCAATTCGTCGACCCGGCACGTCCGATCACGCCGCAATTCGCCCTGCTGGGAGCGATGTTTCTGGCGCTGGAATGGTTCGCCATCAGCGCCTACGCCTATATGGGTTTGCATATGCGCCGCTGGTTCGCGCAGCCTCGGGGCAAGCGGATTTTCAACCGCTGCTGTGCGGGGTTGTTGTCGGCTGCCGCGACGGTATTGCTGATGGCGCGCAGGGCCTGAGCACTGCGAAAAACCGGCGAAAACGCTTACAATCGCCGTCTCACCGCAACTCAGGCAGGCCAGTTCGCCCATGGCGCTCGACCCCATCACCATACTGGTCCTCACCATCGCCCTGGCAGGCGCCGCCGCGCTGTACCTGGCGGTCGAGTGGCGCAACGTTCGCGAACCGTCGCTGCTGTACTGGACCGCCGGTTTCGCCATCATCAGCGTGGGCAGCACCCTGGCGCTGTTGCGGGCCAGCGGCCTGCTGTTGATCGGCATCTGGTTCGCCAACGGGTTGCTGATCACCGCCCACTGGCTGTTCCTGCTGGGCGTTGCGCGTTTCACCCAGGTGCGCCTGTCTCGCGCCTGGTACCTGATGTTCGTGGCCTGGTTTGCCATGCTGCTGTTGCCGGAAGGACAGTCGTGGTCCAGGGCCATGCTGCTGGCCAACTCGCTGCTGGTTGCCCTGCCGACCCTGCGGGCCAGTTTCCTGTTACGCCCCCATGGCCGATCACTCAGCGTGGGCGCGGTGCAACTGCGCTATGTGCTGCTGGCCCACGGGCTGTTCTATCTGGCCAAGTCGCTGGTGGCGATCGTGCCGGGGACACTGATCGACCTGACGGCGTTTCGTGGCGAGATCATTCAGGTGTCGCTGGTGGAAGGCGCCATGGCGATCATGCTGATTGCATTGTCGATGACCGGCACCGAGCGCTACCGCCGTGAGGAACAGATTGCACGGTTGGCCGCCCGCGACCCGTTGACCGCGCTGTATAACCGCCGCGCCCTTGAAATGCGCGCGCCGAACCTGCTGAGCGAGGTCTCGCAGGCCCGGCCGGGTGCCCTGCTGTTGATCGACATCGACAATTTCAAGCTGATCAACGACCTGTACGGCCATACCGCGGGCGACCGGCTGCTGGTGGCCCTGAGCGAGATGATTCGCGCGCAGTTGCCCGATGATTCGCTGGCGGCGCGGTTGGGTGGCGACGAGTTCGTGATCCTGCTTAACGACACCTCGAACGCGCGCATTGTCGCGCTGGGCAGCGCCCTGCGCGAACAGTTTCATCAGGCTGCCTCGCAGGCGTTCGCCACGCCCGAAGCGGTGACATTGAGCATCGGCGCCAGCCTGTTCGACACGCCGCCCGCCAGCCTCGCGGCCTTGATCGAGCAAGGCGACGCGGCGCTGTATGAATCCAAGCGTGGCGGACGCAACCGTATTCGTCTGGTGGACCGGACTGCGGTGGGCGCCGATTGACTCAATCGGTGCATCAACCTTTGAGCGCCGCCTCAATCCCCGCTATATCAATCCTGGTCATCCCCATCATCGCATCAAACGCCCGCTTGGCCGCTGCCGGGTCGGGATGGGTGATCGCCGCGCTCAGTACACGCGGGGTAATCTGCCATCTCACCCCCCATTTATCCTGGCACCAGCCGCAGACGTTTTCCTGGCCGCCATGGCTGACAATCGCGTGCCACAAGCGGTCGGTTTCCGCCTGGTCGTCGGTGGCTACCTGGAACGAAAACGCCTCGTTGTGCTGCACGCCGGAGCCGCCGTTCAGCCCCAGGCAAGGAATACCCATGACGGTGAATTCCACCGTCAACACATCGCCCTGTTTGCCCGCCGGATAATCCCCGGGGGCGTGATGGACCGCAGTCACTGCGCTGTCCGGGAAGGTCCTGGCGTAGAAGTTGGCAGCGTCCAGTGCACTGCCGTCGTACCAAAGGCACACCGTGTTTTTGTTGAGCATGAGTGTTCTCCAGCGTGGAGGTTCGGACTTGCAGTGTAGTACCGCTACCGACAAGAATGCGTTCGCGTCCTGACATGAACCCAAACGGTGCAGAGAATGAGTAATGGTGTAAGGATCGACCCGCGAATCATCCCGGTTCCGCGGTCCATCAGCCCCGAGGCCCAGGCGATGCTGCAACGCATGGTGAACGCCGATGGCGTGCCGCTGAACAGCCTGTACACCCTGCCCGCACCCGATGACCACGCTGGCTGGCGCCGTATGCAGGCCGCAGTTGCCCAACAGTACGCGGCGTCCCAGGCGGGACAGACGGCAGACCACGTTGAGACATTCACCGTGGAAGACGCCACGGTGTACCGGGCGACGCCGGCATACGGGGCCGAGTTCGCCTATATCGACCTGCACGGCGGCGCCCTGGTGTTCGGCGGCGGCGAAAACGCCCGCCTCGCCGCCGGCAAGCACGCCGACCTGCACAACCTGACCTGCTACGGCGTGGACTACCGCATGCCGCCTGACCATCCGTACCCGGCGGCACTCGATGACTGTCTGGCCACCTACCGGCATGTGCTGAAGCACCACACCCCGGACAAGATCGTGATCGGCGGACGCTCGGCCGGAGGCAACCTCGCCGCTGCCATGGTGCTGCGCGCCCGCGACGAAGGCTTGCCGCTGCCGGCCGCGCTGGTATTGCTGTCACCTGAAGTGGACCTGACCGAATCGGGCGACAGCTTCCAGGTCAACCGCACCGTCGACGTGGTGTTGCCCAACCCGCTGATGAGCACCAACCTGCTGTACGCCGCTGGCGCGGATTTGTCTCACCCGTACCTGTCGCCGCTGTTCGGGGATTTCGCACCAGGCTTCCCGCCGACGTTCGTGCAAAGCGGCACCCGCGACCTGTTCCTGTCCAACGCCGTACGCCTGCACCGGGCGCTGCGCCGGGCCGAGGTACCGGTGGAACTGCACATCTTTGAAGCAATGCCCCACGGCGGTTTCATGGGCGCGCCGGAAGACGCAGAACTGTCGGCAGAGCAGGTGCGTTTCGTGCGCCACTGGTTGAACCGCGACTGATCGCCGTGAGTTGACACACCCTGTAATAATCCATAAAGATAAGCGACTTCTTCAGGGTGTGTCCTCAATGTCTGCAACGACCTTCAACTTTTCCGTCATTGGCTTGATTGCCAAGGCGCAAGGTTGCGTTGCGCACGCCCTCAAATCGAAGAAACAGTCGCTCATGTGACCGGGGCGCGCTGTCCCGTCAGATGAGCTGACAGGACATTGAGCGCGAAGGCCCCCTCCTCTTGCTTACTTCCCTCTGCCCTTCTGACGGTGACGAAATCGGTCAACCATCAGGAGAAAGCGCATGTCATCGTTTCAAGGTATCTGGGTTCCCGTCGTTACACCGTTTCATAACGGCGCCATCGACTTCATCGGCTTGCGCCGCCTGGTCTGCCATCTGCTGGAACAAGGCGTGGCCGGGATCATGGTCTGTACCACCACCGGCGAAGCCGCAGCACTGAGCCGCCGTGAGCAATTGGCGATGCTGGATGCCGTACTGGAACTGGTACCGCCGCAGCAGGTGGTGATGGGCCTGGCGGGGTATAACCAGATTGAGCTGCTGCAGTTCCAGAGTGAAATCCAGCAACGCGCGGTGGCCGGTTTGCTGGTACCGCCGCCGAGCTACATCCGCCCGTCCCAGGCGGGCCTTGAAGCGTTCTTCCGCACCGTGGCCGATGCGTCCAGTGTGCCGATCATTCTGTATGACATTCCCTACCGCACCGGTATCGCCTTCGAACAGGCGACGTTGCTGAACATCGTCGCCCATGAACGGATCGTCGCGATCAAGGATTGTGGCGGCAACCTGGCCAATACCCTGGCGCTGCTGGCCAGCGGGAATGTGGATGTGTTGTGTGGCGAGGATGTGCAGATATTCAACGCGCTGTGCCTGGGAGCGACCGGCGCGATTGCCGCGTCGGCGCATGTGCGTACCGCAGATTTTGTGGCGCTGCATCGACAGGTTCGCGACAACCGGTTGCTGGCGGCTCGCGAGACGTTTTTCGGGCTGCTGCCGTTGATTCACACACTGTTCGTGGAGCCCAATCCGGCACCGGTGAAGGCCGCGCTGGCGATGGAGGGTTTGATCGGCAGTGAGTTGCGGGCGCCGATGTTGGGGGCGAGTGAGACGGTGACAAATCGGTTGCAGCAAGTATTAGGCGTGCGGCAATGACCCGTGGCGAGGGAGCTTG
>NZ_JACARS010000076.1:0-32813 GCF_013386485.1 Pseudomonas sp. P7758
TCGCCGGCAAGCCGGGCTCCCGCAGGTCAAGCCGGTAAGGTCAGTTCTTTCTCCGGGGCGAGGCTCCTTGTGTTCGGCGAAAGGATAAGCTGCGCGGCTTTTTCCGCGATCATCAGCGTCGGTGAGCAGGTGTTGCCTGAAGTGATGCGTGGCATGACCGACGCGTCGGCGATGCGCAGGCCGGGAACCCCGTGCACTCGCAGTTGGGCGTCGACCACCGCGTCCTTGTCGCTGCCCATGCGGCAGGTGCCCACTGGATGGAAAATCGTGGTGCCAATGCGGGCGGCGGCTTCCTGCAGTTGTTCGTCCGTCTGCAGTTCTGCGCCGGGCAGGTACTCCACCGGGTTGAATTGCTTCAGGGCCGGCGCCGAGACGATGCGTCGGGTCAGGCGAATGGCGTCGGCGGCCACCCGCAGGTCTTCCGGATGGCTGAGGTAGTTGGGGCGGATCAGCGGCGCGTCTGCCGGGTTGGCCGAGCGAATGTCGATGCGGCCACGGCTTTGCGGGCGCAAGTCGCACACCGAAGCGGTGAAGGCCGGGAACCCGTGCAGTGGTTCGCCAAAGCGCTCCAGGGACAGCGGTTGCACGTGGTATTCGAGGTTGGCCGACGTCTGCTCCGGCCCGGAGCGGGCAAACGCGCCAAGCTGGCTGGGGGCCATGGACAACGGGCCGCTGCGGTCGTACAGGTAGCGCAGGCCCATGCCCATCTTGCCCCACACGGTGCCGGCGATCTGGTTCAGGGTGCGGGCGTTTTCCAGCTTGTAAATCAGGCGCAGTTGCAGGTGATCCTGCAGGTTGCCGCCCACGCCGGGTAACTCGTGCAGCACATCGATGCCCAAAGGCTTGAGCACGCTGGAGGGGCCGATACCGGAGCGTTGCAGGATGCCGGGCGAACCGACGGAGCCGGCGCACAGGATGATTTCCTTGCGCGCCCGCCACGTGACTGGCTGGCCATGCTGGCGAGCAACCACCGCCGCCGCACGGCCGTGCTCCAGGAGTACGCGGTCGACTTCAACCTCGGTCATCACCGTCAGGTTGGGCCGCTGGCGGATCGGTTTGAGAAACGCCTTGGCCGCATTCCAGCGCACGCCGGATTTCTGATTGACCTGGAAATAGCCACAGCCTTCGTTGTCGCCCTGGTTGAAGTCACTGATGCTGTCGATACCGCTTTGCTGCGCCGCGTCACGAAACGCATCGAGGATCGGCCAGTGCAGGCGCTGTTGCTCAACCCGCCATTCACCGCCGTCACTGTGAAATTGCGAGGCACCGGCAAAATGGTTTTCGCTCTGCTTGAACAGCGGCAGCACATCCTTCCAGGCCCAGCCGGGATTGTCCTCGGCCCAGCCGTCGTAATCCCGGGCCTGGCCGCGCATGTAGATCATGCCGTTGATGGACGAGCACCCGCCCAGCACCTTGCCGCGCGGGTAGCTCAGCGCACGGCCTTGCAGGCCTTCCTGGGCTTCGGTCTTGAAACACCAGTCGGTGCGCGGGTTGCCGATGCAGAACAGGTAGCCGACGGGAATATGGATCCAGGGGTAGTTATCGCGACCGCCTGCTTCAAGCAGCAACACGCGATGGGCAGGGTTGGCAGACAGTCGATTGGCCAGCAGGCAGCCCGCCGGGCCGGCGCCTACCACCACGTAATCGTATTCAGCAGCTGCAGAATGCATCTGTGACCTCGCTTGTTTTTCTTATTGGTCCCATCCTAGTTGTTAGTTTTCGTCTTAAAAATGTTAGTTTTTACCCAGCTGCTGTGCGTTTTTAGACAACGCTGCTGTTCAAGGGAAGAAGGGGAAGGCATGTTCGACTGGAATGATCTGCGGTTCTTTCTTGAGTTACAGCGTAGCGGACGCTTGCTCACGGCGGCGCAACGCCTGAAAACCACCCACGCCACCGTGGCCCGGCACATCGAGGCCATCGAGAAAAGCCTGGGCACTGCGCTGTTCGTGCAGCACGCCCAGGGTTACGAACTCACGCCCTCCGGCGAAGCCCTGCTCAAACATGCCGAAGCCATGGAAAACGTGGCGCTGCTGGCCGAAGAAGAACTGACTCATTCCGCCGCGCCCCTGGGCAAGATCCGCCTGGGGGTGGCCGAGGGTTTGGGCGTGATGTTCCTGGCCAGTCGCATGGGCGGCCTGTTCGAACGCTACCCGGGCCTGGAAGTGGAACTGCTGGCAGTGCCACGGTTTGTCAGCATCCTCAACCGCGAAGCGGAAATCAGCATCCACCTCGAACGCCCCAGCGTCGACCAACTGGTGACTCGCAAACTCACCGACTACCGCCTGGCGCTCTACGCCAGCCGTAGCTACCTGGACCGCACACCGCCGATTGAAAAACGCGAGGACCTGGCGGTGCACGCCTGGATCGATTACGTCGACGATTTACTGTTCAGCCAGGAACTGAAATTCCTCAGCAGTTTCTGCCGCAACCCCAAAGTGGTGTTCCACAGCACCAGCGTGATCGCCCAGCACCAGGCGGCGCGCTCGGGGTTGGGAATTGCCGTATTGCCGTGCTTCATGGCGGCGAGCGACCCGGACCTGGTGCCGCTGCTGCCGGCGGAGAGCATCCAGCGCAGCTACTGGATCAGCTCCCGGCGCGAGTTGCACAAGTCGGTAAGGTTACGGGTGTTGTGGGATTACCTGGTGGAACTCTGCGCGCGGGAGCAAGGGGTTTTGCTGGGGGAGGGTTAGAGCTTCACCACCTGATGCACCTGCTCACCACAGGCACGGATCTCCTTGATCATCTTTTCAAACGGCGCGCTGACAATTTCATCGTGGGTCAGCCAGCGTATTTTCTGCGTCAGGACGTAGTGATAACGCCAGTCGCCCTTGACGCGCTCACCCGTCAGGTCCAGGTCGTACCACGGCGAGCGTACCTGGCAAGCCTTGATGTCCTTGTCGATCTGCCCACTCGACAGTGTGATGGTGTAGTCCAGCGTCTCGGGGTTGCCTATGTACAAGTCGGCCAGTTGCCCATTGCGGCGGTAGTTGAGCAGACCGTCCCATTTCTCTTGCAGCAAGGCATCGTTGTAGACGTGGTCGTTGCCCAGCGGTTCCAGGGGCCGCATGTCCGTCAGGGTGGCGCTGACCTTGTAGCTGGCCGGGATCAGGAAGGCGGTGGCGGGGCGCTCGACCTGGCAGTCGGTGATCTGTTTGCCGAAGTTGTCGCAGATGTTCTGGTCGCTGGCGGTGGCGCCTTGCTGGCGGTCGGCGACGCTCAGTTGCATCAGCGGCATGCCGCGAAAATCAACGGTGGCCGAGACCCGGGCGGTGCCCTGGGCGTCGAAGCGCTCCTGTTTGTCGAGGATCAACGTGGGGGCGGCGGGTTGCAGCGGGATGTGTTCTTCACGTACCTGGCCCTCGGCGTTGGTCACCAGCACCCAGCGGTCCTGGATGTCGGGCAGGGTCTGGCCGGGGGCGAAGATCGGGTTGGTCGGGTCCAGCCACCACACCTGGCCATCGACTTCGGCGCGGACGATGGCGTGGTTCGGTGCGCCGGTGCCGGGAATCAGCAGCGGGTTAACCACATCGCCACGGCTGACCCAGGCTGGTTCGGCCTTGATCCCGCTGGCCTTGAGCATGGCGGCCAGCAGCGTCGAAAGGTCTTTGCAGTCGCCGTAGCCGTGCTGCTCGATCTCCGCCAGGCTGAAGGGCACATAGCCGCGATCCGAGGCGCGCCAGTCGCCCAAGTAACGATAGTGGTCGTTGATGTGCTGCATCAGGCCGGCCACCTGTTGTGCCGGTGGCAAGCCGCGAACGGCGGCCACGGCGGCGGCGCCCTGGGGCGGCAGCTTGGCGCCGAGGATCTGGTTGTAGCGTTCGGCAAAGCCGCCGAAGTACTGCTGGCGATCCAGGGAGCTGCCGACTTCGATACGCGGGGCGTGGCGTATGTAGGCGTTGGCGGATTCGTTGATGTAGCTGAGGTAGGTCGGGGCCTTTTGCACCACGTCCAGGGTCTTGCGATTGGCCGATGGCGTAATGCTGAAACCCTCCATCAATTCGCTGCGCCACTCGATCGGCCGCTCGGCGGTGAAGCGTGCCTTGAAGTGGTCGCGCCGTGCGGCGTTGGGGCCGAACTGCAAGGCGTAGTAGAACTCGGTCATCAGCGGTTTGGCCGGGTGATGTTCGCGCACCGTGTAGCGGATTTGCGTGCCGACCCGCAGGTTGGGAAACGCCAGCGAGGTCTGTTTTTCCCGGGAGAAACCCTGGTCCGGGTTGGGGGCGGTGCGGGTGTCGATTTGCGTCGGGTCCAGGGGCACAGGTTTGCCGCCGGGCTGGGTGGACTCGGCCTTGATCAGTTCGAAGCCGTCTTCTTCCTGGTAGCTGAAGTCGATCCGCGAGAGCATTTCGCGGCCGCTTGGCTTGAGGATGGTGTAGTGAAAGCGGGTAGTGCAGTCGACGCTGGCGTCGCGGTTGAAGTGGCAATGCAGCTCGGTGTCGCTGGCCAGTGGGGCTTCGGCCATTGGTTGCAGGGCGGCAAGCGCGCTGTGACTGGCAAGCCCCCAGCTGATGCAGATCAGGGGACGGTAAAACGAAAAACGGAGCATGGGCGCCTCAGGTGGAACATTGACACAAGTACCCTAGGGGTACCGAGAAGGCGCCGGATGATAATGGATCGCAACACGAATGCCTAGCATTGTCCGACAATTAATTACGCTGTAATGCCCGATCTAGAGCCTTCGTTAATGTTTTAAGGATTACTTTTCGAGTTCAAACTCGACGCTTCCCAGCCGCTCACCGTTCACCAGCACGTGAACCGCATGCTTGCCGGGATAGTGCTTGCGCGTGGTCAATTCACGGATAGGTTGGCCACGGCTGATGGCGTGATGTTCTCCGGCGCCCAGGGTAAATGCCTTGAGCTTGAACACCTTGGATGCGCTGTGACCGGCGCTTTTCACATAGTCGATGGCGTAGTCGACCACCAGCTTTTGCGACGAATCGGCAGTGGACTCCAGGCTGAAGGACAGGTTGATCCGCTCCCCCAACTTGATCGCCGCCGGCTCGACCTTGAGTTGATGGATCTTCACTTCGGCCCTGGCCCCGGCGCCCATGATCGTCAGCGCCCGGGTGTTGCCTTGCTTGATCAGGCTGCGCAGCGCGTGGCGGGCGATCCACGCGGTGTGGGGGTTATCCAGGGACCAGCCTTCGATCAGGCCCAGCACCCAATCCGGATGGTCCTTGGTGATGTCGTTGAGGTGGTTGGCCACCGACTTGCGCACGTAGAGGCTGCTGTCGGCCTTGAGACTGTCGAGGATCGAAGCGCACAGGTTCGGGTCGGCCTGCACCTCGGCCAGGCGAAACGACCATGGCAGCCGTGGCCGTGAACCTTCGCTGGCGAGGCGTCGTACGTGTTCGCTGTCGTCCAGCGACCACTGTTGCATCACCGCCAGGGTGCGCTTGAAATCCTTCAGCAGAAAATGCCGCACGGCAAACTCGGCGGAGCCGAAGGTGGTGAAGTACTTGAGGGCAGCCATGGAGCGCTTGAAATCATCGCCGCCGTAGCTGGCAACGTAGTGGGGCAGGAACAGGCTGACAAAGGCGCTGTTCAGCCGGGGCGCCAGGGCATACAGCAACTTCAGCGTTTGGGGGTAATCCAGCGGGATCACGGCATGCAGGCTTTCGCTGACCCGCGCCATGCGCTGCATCACCGACAGATCCACGAGCCCGGCCTTGGCGTGTTTGAGAAAGCCCTTGGCGTCGAACGCCGGATACACCGCGGTCATTTCGTTGGCGATGTGTTGCAGGCGTTCGGCGTTGAAGATTTCCTTCAGGGCCGGGGCGCTTTGGTCGGTCATGGGCAAGTCCGCGGTTAGCCAGAGATGCCCACGAGGCTAACCATCAGTGCCTAGAGATACCAGCGATATTCCCGCGCATGAATTTCCTGCTGGAATGCCAGGTGGTCCTGGCGTTTGTTTTCGCAATACACGTCGACAAACTCCGCGCCCAGGCCTTCGCGCAACGTCGGCTGATGCTGCATGGCGCGCACCGCCTCCAGCATTTCCAGGGGGAAGTCCGCGCCGCTGTTGCGGTCTTCGTTCAGCGGGGCGATGGGCTCCTTCGCTGCTTCAAGACCATGCTCAAGCCCCACCAGAATCGCCGCCAATACCAGATACGGGTTGGCATCGGCACTCGCCAGGCGATGTTCGATGCGCAGGTTGCGCGGGTCGGACTCAGGGATTCGCACGCACGCGTCACGGTCTTCAAAGCCCCAGCACGCGCGGGTTGCCGCGTTGACCGTGCCACCAAGGCGGCGGAAGGCGTTGTGGTTGGGCGAGAAGATCGGCATGCAGTGCGGCAGCAGTTCCAGGCAACCCGCCACTGCGTGGCGCAACGGTTGCTGCTGGTGGGCCGCCAGCAGGTTATTGCCCGCCGCATCGTACAGGCTGACGTGCACATGCATGCCACTGCCGGGGTGTTGCAGGTAAGGCTTGGCCATGAAGCTGGCGCGATAGCCGTGCTTGAGGGCCACGCCACGGGTGCTGCGGCAGAACAGGGCGGCCCAGTCGGCGGCGCGCAGGCCGTCTTCCAGGTGGCCGAAATTGATTTCGAACTGGCCGGGGCCGAGTTCGGCGGTGATCACCGTGATGTCGATGCCCTGGGCCTTGGCCGTCTCGACCATATCGTCCAACACCGGCGCAAAGCGTGACAGGCGCTCGATGTGCAAGTTGGGCTGGTCGTCCGCGTCATCACTCAGCGGGTCGCGGGCAAATTGCGGCAGGCCGTCGCTGAGCTTTTTGTCGAACAGGTAGAACTCCAGCTCGAACGCGACCACCGGGTGAATGCCTTTGCGCTGCAGGCGTTCCAGCACCTTGGCCAGTACTTCCCGGGGTTCGAATTCGATGGGCGCTTCGGTGCCGTCGGAGGTGATCAACATCTGCCCCAGCGGCTGCGCCTCCCAGCTCACCGGCTTGAGGGTGCCGGGCACCAGGCGGCGGTTGGCGTCCGGGTCGCCGTCGTGGAAGCAATAGTCGCCGATCTTGAACAGGCCGCCCTGGGCACCCAGCAGCACCGCGTTCTGCGGCAGTTTCAACGGGCTGCCGGCGGCGACCTTTTCCAGCATCTCCACCGGGTAGCGCTTGCCGTAGAAATGCCCGGGAATGTCCAGGGCAATCAGGTCGACGTAGCGCACATCGGGATGGTTCTGGCGAAAGGTCCGG
Organism: Pseudomonas sp. P7758; assembly: GCF_013386485.1. Classification (NCBI taxonomy): domain Bacteria; kingdom Pseudomonadati; phylum Pseudomonadota; class Gammaproteobacteria; order Pseudomonadales; family Pseudomonadaceae; genus Pseudomonas; species Pseudomonas sp. P7758. The sequence goes on from NZ_JACARS010000076.1 coordinate 7,157, forward strand.
ACTTCGGCCAAAAGCGTGGAAGCATGGCTTTTCACGGGTGTTGCTCCTAGTTGTAGACCCACAGCACGCGGGCTGGCAGGTCGGTCAGGTTGCCGTAGCGGCAGTGGGCAAAACTGGCCAGGTGGAAGCTGTCGCCGGGGCCCAGGGTGACCGAGTCCGGCTCGCCCTCGACCCACAGCGTCAACTCGCCCTCCAGCACGTAACCGGCCTGTTCGGCACGGTCCCTCATGGTTTGTTCGCCGCTGTTGGCACCGGGGGCCAGCAGGCTGTCGAGGATCGAGAACGCGCCGTGCATGCTCGGCGACACCAGGATGTCGGTGATGCCATTGGCGTAATACACCGTGCGCCGTTCGTTGGGGCGGGTGACCCAGTCCACCGCCTTGGGTTTGGACAGGCTGTAGAAATAGGTGGTGGGCACACCGAGCGCGTGGCTGATGGCCGTGAGGTCGGCCACGGTCGGGCGCGACAGGCCGCGTTCGACCTGGGACAGGAAACCCACGGAACGCTCGATCTTTTGCGCCAGTTGCGCCAGGGTGAGCTTCTTGTGCTTGCGCAGGTCGTGGATCAGGATCGCCAGGGCGTCGAGTTCTTCTTGCTTGTCCATGGGCGCTTCGTGAAATTCTTATCAGGAAATTTCATGAAAAATTACAGGATTAATTTCACGAGGGCAATGGGTATGGAGTTGGCAGAGCATTTACGCCGCCTGGAACAGGAGCTGCACCAATGCACCACCCGTACAGATGCGGCGCGGTTGTCGGTGCTGCTGGCGGATGACTTCGTCGAATTTGGTGCCAGTGGCAATGTATGGGGCAGCAAGGCCGAGGTGATCGAAGGGCTGCAGGATGAGGTGTTTTCAGTCCGTAGCATCAGTGACTTTGCAATGAAGGTGCTGGCCGAAGGCGTGGCGTTGGTGACGTATCGCTGCCAGCGCGCGGCGACGGATGCAAATGCGGCGGGGGAGTCATTGCGCAGTTCGGTGTGGCGCGAAAGCGGCGGGCAGTGGCAGATGGTGTTTCATCAGGGCACGCCAACACGTCAGCGTGCACCTGTGTAAGCGCCGGCAGGTCAGACCGTACGCTTGGCCTCGAACCCCGACAGGCTGACATCATCACGATGCCCGAGCAGCTCGGCCACCACCGAGGTCGGCGACTTGTGCTTGTAGGTGTTGTAGTTGTTGACCGAGTCGTGGAAGAGCTGGCGGGTGAACGCGACACGGCTTTCCAGGCTGGCGATTTCTGCGCTGGGTGACGAGGCATTTTGCGCCGCCGCCAATTGTTGTTCGGCCTCCTTGAATTGGCCGAAGGCTTTTTTGCAGCGATCGAGCAGGGCCACCAGTTCCCTGTAGGTGCCGAACACGTAGAGCGCGAGCAAGGTGACAACGGTCACGAAAATGATGATGACGTGGGTACCAGTCATTGGAATTCCTGAGCGGCTGGAAAAAAGAACCAATCTTATCTGATTAATCGCCGGCCCGGTCGCTGGCCGTCCATCCATCTGCCGCTTCCATCACGGCGCTGAATGATTCCACGCCGCTGCGGTCGGAATCTTTACGCGTCATTCATTGAAGGAAGTGCCCATGAAGTCCAAATCCCTTGTTGCCTGCCTGCTGGTTGCCGCGAGCCTGTCCGCCGCGAGTCTCACCGTCCAGGCCGCGGATACTCCGCAAAAAACCGTGCAGCCTTCGAATATCAATACCCGCGACCTCAAGACGGGAGACCGTGCGCCAGACATTCTGATGCGTAAGGAGTCGGCCATTGCCGACTGGAAGAAACGTGGCCTGAAGCAGCCGGAAGAAGACAGCCAGTGGGCTCGAGTGAACGACAAGTACGTATTGCTCAAAACCACCAACGGCACGATTCTCGACATCACCCCCGTTAAAAAATAAAGCGTTCGGCGGGATGGGTGATCGCGCTTCATCCCGCTGGATTTGATTTTTGCATAAATGCATAAACCAGCATTTTTTTCTTCTTGTTTTGCGTTAAGGTACGTCCGCTGCGGGCCGCAATGGTCCCTTTACCTTGACCGGAATGAGAGCAGGATGCTTGCCACAATAAGAAATTACCCGCGTACCGTGAACCTGTTGTTGTCGGCCACGCTGATCCTCACCCTGGCCAAAGCCATCACCTTTCCGTACCTGGTGATCTACCTCACCAACCACTTTGCCCTCGACATCAGCCAGGTCGGCCTGGTGATCGGCAGCTCGCTGATCGTCGGCTCGCTGCTGAGTGTCTACGGCGGTTTCCTGGTAGACCGCATCAACAGCTACAGGCTATTGCTCAGCTTGAGTGTGGTGTTTGCCCTGGGGTTTATCGGCACGGTGCTGGCCCGGGAAATCTGGTCGTTCTACAGCTGCCTGATCCTGATCAACCTGGCGTACGCGGTGATCGACATCGCGATCAAGTCCGGGTTTGCCAGCCTGTTGCCGGAAGATGAGCGCAGCGAAGCGTTTTCCATCAAGTACACCCTGACCAATATCGGCTATGCCGTAGGGCCGTTTTTTGGCGCGATGGTGGCCAAGCTCGATATCAGCTTGCCGTTTATCCTGTCGGCGGTCCTGGGCTTCGGTTTTTTCCTGCTGTACTGGCGTTGGGGCGACCGCACGCTGGCCACGGTAGACACCACGCAAAAGCCGGTGTCGTTCCTCGCGGTGGGGCGTGTATTGCTGCGGGATCACCGACTGGTGTGCTTCACCGTCGGCGGCCTGCTCAGTGCCGTGGTGTTCGGCCAGTTCACCGCGTACCTGTCGCAGTACCTGGTGACCACCACTACCGCCGAATACACCTACACCATCATCAGCGCGGTACTCACCACCAACGCGGTGTTGGTGATTGCCCTGCAATACGCGATTGGCCGGCGCATTTCCCACCGCTACCTGAGCCAGTGGCTGATCTTCGGCCTGGGCATGTTCATGCTGGGGGTGATTGGCTTTGCTCTGGCGAGCAACGTGTGGTGGTGGATCCTGGCGATGGCGATTTTCACCGTGGGCGAAATCGTGGTGTTTCCGGCCGAGTACATGTTCATCGACCGCATCGCCCCGGACAACCTGCGGGGCATGTACTACGGGGCGCAAAACCTCTCCAACCTCGGTGCTGCCCTGGGGCCAGTGCTGTGCGGGCTGGTGCTGGCCAACCTGCCGGCCCACTACATGTTCTACATGTTGGCAGCGTTCATTGTCGGGGGAGGGGTGTTCTATTTTATCGGGGCGTCGTTGAAAGCCCGCGACATACTGTAGGAGCACGCTTGCTCGCGAAGGTCGTCAACGATAACGCGCCACGCCTGAATGAACGCGGTGCCCGGGCGTTTTTCGCGAGCAAGCCCGCTCCTACAAAGGGCGCAGCGGCAGGTCATCCAGCCTGAGTTTACCGACGGTGTTGCTCTGCAATTCGTACCGCAACTCGTCGACCATCTTTTCCACTTCCTGCGGGGTCTGCAGCTTGTTGACGCTGATCCCGGTGACCACCAAATCCACCCGGCCGCTTTCGGCGTCGAAGACCTTGAGCGTCAACGACGCGTCACGGCACAGGGTGAATTCGCAGGTCAGGGGCGACAGGGCCTCTTCGATGCAGTTGCGCAGTTGGGAGAGCGTAAACATCAGGGTTCTCCTCAGCGACGACGCAGCAACAGGCCCAGCAGCAGGCCGACACCGGCGACGATCGCAACCGTTGCCAGGGGTTTTTGCTTGGCGAAATCGCCGACGGTGTCCAGCGCGTCACCGTAGGTTTGCTGCAACTGGCCAGCGGCCTGGCGAGCGACACCCTCGGCCTGGAGACGTTCGTCACCGGTCAGATCACCCAGAAAACCTTGAGCCTTGCCGGCCACTTTTTCGACGGCGCCTTTGACTTGTTCGCTTTTCATGATGGATTCCTTAAAGGGCATGACATCTCAACGGCACAGGACCCTAAGCCCTATGCCCACCCTTCAAGGTTAAGCAGTGCACCCCCGCGCAATAAGGCGAATTTGCACCGGTCGCACTAGTGCATTTGCACTCTATTTCGGCTTTTTAACCCGCAACTCACCGGCAAACAGCCCGCGCTCACGGGCCCACACGATGGCTGCACTACGGCTATGCACCCCCAGTTTGGAGTACACCGTGGCCACATGGTTACGCACGGTGTTGGGTGCCAGTTTCAGGCGCGAAGCGATTTCCTTGTCGGCCAGGCCTTCGCAAATCAACCCCAGTACGTCGCGCTCGCGGGCGGTCAGGTCGGTAAAGGAAATGTTCGGTACATTGGGGCTGTTGACGCTCTTGGCGTTGGCCAGTTTTTCAATCAGCGTCTGGCTGAACCATGAGGCGTCCTGCATCACTTCCTCGATCGCGGCCACCAGTTCCAGCTCGGAGCGCTTGCGTTCGGTGATGTTCATCAGCACCAGCAGGTAGCAGGGCACATCCTGGATACTGACGGTGTCGGCAGACAGCACACAGTCGATCAGCTCATTGCCTTTCTTGCGAATCTTCAGGTCGAGGCCGTCGAGGTTGCCGGCTTTTTCCAGGGTGGTGAACAGTTGCGTGCAGGCCTGGGGGCTGTCGATAAAGTCGATGTCTTCGATGGATTTGCCGATCAGTTCTTCACTGGTATAGCCGGTGATGGTCATGAAGGCTTCGTTGATATCCACCACCTGGCGGTTGGCGGCGTTGCACACCAGGGTCGGCACCGGCGTCAGGCGGAACGACTTGGCGAAGCGTTCCTCGCTCTGACGCAGGGCGGTTTCGGCCTTGCGGCGAGGCTCCAGGTCGGTGAAGGAAAACAGCATGCAGTCTTCCTCATTCATGTCCAGCGGCTGGCCGGCCACGATCACCAGTTTGCTGCCGCCTTCGGGCAGTTTCAGTTCGGCTTGCATCTGTGGAATGGTCGCGCCTTCGCCCAGGCGCTTGACGGCCAGGTCCTTGTTTTCGGCCTGTTCCAGCACGTCCAGTTCATACACCGAGTGGCCGATCACCTGGTCGCGGTTGTAGCCGGTCATCTCCAGGAAGCCCTGGTTGACCTTGATGTAGCGCAGGTCGCTCAGGCGGCAAATCACCGCCGGCGCCGGGTTGGCATTGAAGGTCTTTTCGAAGCGCTGTTCGGCGCTGGCCCATTCGGTGGCGTCGCTCAGGATCAACACCAGCAATTCCGGCTCGCCCGACGCGTCGTCGAGCACCAGGCTGCGCAGGCGATGCACCCAGACTTTTTCCTCGTCGCCGGTGGGGGTGACTTCCACCACCACATCGCTGAACTCTTCACCGTCTGCCACCCGGCTCAGAGGATAATTCTCCAGCACCAACGGGTGGTTGTTGCGATACCGCAAGGCAAAGCGCGCGGCGTATTCCTTGGTGTTGGCACCCAGGTCTTCGACTTTATCCACGCCATGCATCTGCAGCGCGGCTTCATTGGCCCAGAGGATGGTCTGGTCGGCCTCGGCGAGGATCACGCCGTCGGACAAGCCCGAGATGATCTGCTGCAGTTGGCGGCGGTTGGTTTCTTTGGCGAGGACGGCCTGGCTCATGGTTTCTCCTGGGGTAAGTCGCATGGGAAGTACGACACCTGAGGCTCAGGATAGTGCAGAGAAAGTGCCCGGCGCGGGGTGCGAATGCACCAGTGCGCCTAGTGCAATTGTGTCGAGACCGCAGGGCAGGTGCCTCGCCAAACTGGCCACCTACCCACTGTTCAAAGGATTTAACATGACCACTGTCTATGAAACCAACCGTTCGCTGTTTCGTGTGTCCTGGGGCTCGGTATTGGCCGGTAGTGCAATTGCCCTGGTGACCTATCTGGTATTGAGCGTACTTGGCACCGCGATTGGCGCCAGCGCGGTAGACCCGATGGCCGCGGGTAACCCGCTGAGCGGTTTCGGCACCGGTGCCGGGATCTGGCTGTTTGTCTCGACGCTGCTGGCAATCGGTGCCGGTGCATTCGTGGCCGGGCGCACCGCGCCGGATCGCGGCGGCCTGCACGGCGTGCTGAGCTGGACCATCACCACCTTGCTCACCACCTGGCTGCTGGCCGCGCTGGCCACCAGCGTTGTGGGAGCGGCGGGCAATGTCGTCGGCAAGGGCCTGTCGGCTGCCGGCAGCGGGATCGCCGCCGTGGCGCCGGGTATCAGCGACAGCGTCAAGCAGCAACTGAATGAGCAGGGCATCAAGCTGGACTGGAACAGCCTGCAAGGTCAGCTCGACACACTGCTCAAGCAGAGCGGCAAACCTGAACTGGACCCAGCCAACGTTGAGCAAAAAGCCGATCAGGCGGCTGCGGACGGCAAGCAGTCGGCCAACGATGCCGCGACCAACCCAGCCCAGGCTGGTGATGAATTGAAGCAGTGGTTCGAGCGGGTCAAGGCTTCCGGTGAGCCGGCGTTGAACGCGGCGGACAAGCAGGCACTGGTCAACATTGTTGCGGCCCGTACCGGCAAGAGCCAGGCTGAGGCCACCCAGATTGTCGACAACTACGCCCAGGCCTACCAGCAGGCCGTGCAGAAGGTCGACGAACTGAAGCAACAGGCTGAACAGAAAGCCCGTGAAGCCGGTGAAGTCGCGGCCAAGCAACTGTCCCGTGCTGCGTGGAGCACCTTGTTGATGTTGCTGCTGGGCGCAGCGTTGAGCTTCGGTGTGGGTCGCCTGGCGATTTCCACCCGTCGTGTACCGTTGGCCTGATCATGACCTGAGGTGATCTATGTGGCGAGGGAGCTTGCTCCCGCTGGGCTGCGAAGCGGCCCCAAAAAAGAGGGGAGCGCTACGCACTGGAGCGCCAGCCCGGTCCAGCGGCAGCAAGCTCCCTCGCCACAATGCTTCGCTGGCACCAAACATGCTAGTGTCAGCACTCCAACATCCACTGGCAGTGCCTGGCGATGCGCGACATCTACAGCGTCTTCAACTCCAACGGCGCCTATGAAACCGGGGCCCATGCCCACGACGAATTCATGCTGATGGTGCCCGAGCACGGCCTGTTGCGTTTCAAGGATGAGGAAAGCGGGCGCACCACCTCGGTGATCGACCGCCAGTTCGTACTGGTGCCGCCGCAATCCAGCCATTCCTCCTCGTCACTCACCGCCAGCCAGGGCCACGTGGCGTTCTACGTCGACCCCGACTACATGCACTACGCCTTGCGTGACCTGTCCGGTGATGCCAACCGCTTGCTGCGCGTGCCCACCCTGGGCATCTGGCAAACCTCCGCGCCGTTGCACCATCTGCTCCTGGCAAAAAAAGCCTTCAGCCAACCCGACCTGTACATCGACCGCCGCCGCCAGGTGGCCCAGGCCGATCACTTGCTGCTGCTCGAATGCCTGGCGATTTCCCTCAGCCAGCCGAGTCTGCAACGCTCATCTACCGAGCGCCACGGCGCCATGCTGGTGCGTGACGTCAAGGCGTACGTGGAAGGCAACCTCGAACATGCGCCGGGGCTGGATGAAATCGCCGAGACGTTTCACATGTCGCGCCGCCATCTGACCCGGCTGTTCGCGCTGCACACCGGCGAGACGGTGCTGGCGTACGTCCAGCGCCTGCGCCTGGAGCGCGCGCAGACGTTGTTGCGGCACACCCGCATGTCGGTGCTGGAGATCGCCAATAACGTCGGCTATGAGTCACCGTCACACCTGGCCCATGTGTTTCGCCGGGTGCTGGGCGTGTCGCCGGATGAGTGGCGCCGCGGCTGATACCGCCTCAACTTTTTTGATGTCCCGATCCCGCGCATGATCCGGCCCGATCCCGTGCGCCGCAAATCCGTCATCCGTTCATCCTCACCCCGTCAACAACAAACAAGTCCGGCCTACCGGACGAGGAGGGGCGGTGAGTGCAAAACCCTTTATCAGCTTCGCAGGGGTGCAAAAAAGCTTCAAAGTCGAGGGCCGCCAGTTTGTGGCCGTGCGCAACGTATCGCTTGAAGTTCAGCGGGGCGAAATCATCACCCTGGTCGGCCCTTCGGGGTGCGGCAAGTCCACCTTGCTCAACATGACCGCCGGGCTCTTCGGCCCCACGGATGGCCAGGTGCATTACGACGGCGCCGAGGTCAAGGGCGTCAACACCCGTGTCGGCTACATGACCCAGGCCGACCACTTGCTGCCGTGGCGCACCGTGGCCGGCAACATCGCCGTGCCGCTGCAAATCCGCCGCATGCCCAAGGCCCGGATCGACAGTCGCGTCGAGGAGCTGATGGCGCTGGTGGGCCTCACCGGTTTTGGCGAAAGCTACCCCAACCAGCTTTCCGGCGGCATGCGCAAACGCGCGGCCATGGCGCGCTTGATGGCCAGCGACCCGGAAACCCTGCTGATGGACGAACCCTTCGGCGCCCTTGATGCGCAGATGCGCCTGACCCTGCAGACCGAACTCTTGCGCCTGTGCCGCAAGCTCAATAAAACCGTGCTGTTCGTCACCCACGATGTCGACGAGGCCATCGCGCTGGCGGACCGCTGCGTGGTGTTCGCCGGTCGCCCGGGCACCATCGACCATGTGCTCGATATTCCCTTGGGCGGTGAACGCAACCTGGTGCAATTGCGCTCCGACCCACGCTACGTGGAACTCTGCGCCGCCCTCTGGAAACGCCTGGCGCCCGACGTCGCCGGTGCTGCCGATCCCGCCTCATTGGCTCACTCGCTGGAGGTCGTATGATCCAGGTCTATCGCTTGCTGTTCCTGATTTTCCTGCTGGTGTTCTGGGAGTGTGTGTCCCGCTGGTTCGGCGTGGAATTTTTCATCAGCCGGCCTTCGGCGGTGGTGCAAAGCCTGTGGAAAATCCTCATGAACGGGGTGTTCTTCTACCACGCCGGCATCACCACCCTGGAAGCCGTGCTGGGCTTTTTCTTCGGCTCCCTCGCAGGCTTGATCGCCGGTTTGGTGCTGGGCCGCGCCAAGCTGCTGGCGGATATTCTCGACCCGTTCCTGACCGCCTTCTACAGCTTGCCGAAAGTCGCGCTGGCGCCACTGTTCATCCTCTGGTTCGGCATCGGCTTGCCGATGAAAGTCATCCTGACCGCGGCCGTGGTGTTCTTCCTGGTGTTCCTCAACACCTACAGCGGCGTGCGCAACGTGTCCCGCGAGCAACTGACCATCCTGCGCCTGATGGGCGCCAAGGAGCGCGACCTGTTGACCATGGTGGTCATCCCGTCCGCTTTCACCTGGGTATTCACCGGCCTGCGCCTGTCGGTGCCCTATGCGCTGATCGGCGCGCTGGTGGGCGAGATCATCGCCGCCAACCGGGGCCTGGGCTACCTGCTCTCAGATGCAGCCTCGCAGTTCGATACCGCCGGTGTATTTGCCGCACTGGTGGGCATCATCGCCCTCGCGCTGATCCTGAACACGGCGGTGAAGCTGGCAGAACGCAAGTTGATGCCGTGGAAGGCCAACGAAGCGGAACGTGAAGTTGCGGTTTAACCCCTTATTTTTGCGGAGCTTGATCATGTTCAAACCACTGTTCATCGCCAGCGTTTTACTCGCCTCATGCCTGCCCGCCGCGCAGGCCCGGGACCTGACCAAAGTCACCCTGGCGTTCCCCAGCGAAGGCTTCCTCTATGTGCCGATCTACGTCGCGCAGAAGCAAGGCTACTTCGCCGATGAAGGCCTGAATGTGGACGTCATCGTATTCCAGAAAGGTGGCTCGGCAGCACTCACCGCCGTGCTGGGGCGTGATGCGGATGCGTACGTCGGCCTGCCCGCCGTCGCGGTGCGCGCCCGCGCCAAAGGCCAGAATGTCCAGGCGTTCGCCGCCGTGCAAACCCAGTTCGGCAGCACCGTGGTGATCGACGGTGCCTCGGCGCAAAAGGCCGGCGTGTCGGCCACCTCATCCCTGGCCGCCCGTGCCCAGGCCCTCAAGGGCTTGAAGATCGGCGTCACCGGCCCTGGCAGCACCACCGACATGCTGGTGCGCTACCTGGCCAAGGATGCGGGGCTCAACCCGGACAAAGACTTCACCATCATGCCCATCGGCGGCGCGCCAAACATGCTCGCGGCGTTTTCCCAGGGCAGCATCAACGGCTTCTCGCTGTCGCCACCCACCATCACCACCGCCGAGAAGCAAGGCGGCTTTGTGTTGATGGACCTGGCGAAGGGCGAATACAAACCCCTGGACGGCTTCCTCTTCACTGCGATGATTGCCCGTGAAGACTGGCTGGCCAGCAACAAGGTCACGGCCGAAAAAATGGTCCGCGCCCTGTGGCGTGCCGAACACCTGATTGCCAGCGACCCGGACAAGGCCCGCGAGTCGGTGCGCCCGTATTTCGCCAACACCGACGCCGCCATTTTCAATGCTGCCTGGACCGCTTCGCTGCCGTCCTACCCGGCCACGCCGCGCATCGAGAAAGACGGCGTTGAGAAAAACATCCGCTTCATGAACGCTGTGGAGAGCGACCCGGTCGAACTCGACCCGCAGCAGGTCTACACCAACTCCATCGTCGACGCCGTGGCGCCGACTGTTTCCACCCTTCAGGGAGAGGCGAAATGACGCCCGAGGTTCACCTGGTCAATGTTTTTCCCGCCACCGCCCGTGGCGGCAACCCCGCGCCAACCGTGGCTGTCGCCGATGGCATGAGCGATGCCGACATGCAGCAAGTCGCCCGCGACTATGGCCATGAGTGCGGCTTCGTGTTCGCCGCACCGGTTGGCAGCGAGTTCGATTTTGCCTTGCGCTTCTGGGTGCCCAACCACGAGATGGAAATGTGCGGCCACGCCACCGTGGGAGCGGTGTGGCTGCTGGATCGGTTGGGCATGCTGCACAAGGACCGCCTGACGTTATCGACCCTGAGCGGTCCGGTGGATGCGCGGATCACCGCTGCGGGCACCCCGGATATCCAGGTGGAAATCAGCCAGCCCAAGGGCCAGGTCGAGGCGTTGAACGATGCCGAAGTCGAGGCCGAGATTCTGTCGGTGCTCGGCATCACTTCCAACGAACTGGCACCGCTGCCGATCCAGAACGCTTGCACCAGCCGGGTGAAAACCCTGATCGCGCTGAAAAGCGTGGCGGTACTGGATAGCCTGAAACCGGATTACCGGCGGATGCAGCAACTGTGCGAGCGCATCGGCTCCACCGGTTTGTACCCCTATGCGCCATCGGATCTGGACGGGCGACAATTTGATGCGCGGCAGTTTCCCAAGTCCTCGGGTTACCCGGAAGACGCCGCCACCGGCATCGCGGCTGCCGCGTTGGCGTTTGGCTTGTTGGAGAATGGCCTGGTGACGGCAGATGATCGCCCGGTGCACATCCGCCAGGGCCGGGCCATGGGCCGACCTTCGCAAATCTCCCTGCGGTTTCGCCGGGATGCAGCGGGGCAGGTGCAAGGTTGCTGGCTGGGTGGGCATGTGGAATTTGTCGAGGAACCGGCATGAGCGTGCGCGAAAAACTGCAAGCCCTCGGGCTGGAGTTACCCGAAGCGCCGAGCCCCAAGGGGGACTACGTGCCGGTGACGATTCATGGAGGCGTGGCGTATGTCAGCGGGCAGGTTTGTCGGCAGGGTGACAGCGTGATTACCGGGCCGGTGACGGACCAGACCTCTACGGAGTTGGTCAACGAAGCAGGGCAGACCTGTGTGCTGCGGGCCTTGAGCGTGCTGGACCAGGCGGTAGGGCTGGAGAACGTCGAGCGCATCCTGTTCGTTCGCGGGTTTGTGTTTGGCGGGGAAGGTTTCCAGGGCTTCTCCAAGGTTGTCGACGGCGCGTCGCAACTGTTGATTGAGCTGTTTGGCGAGCACGGCCGGCATGCGCGTTCGGCGGTGGGCGTGGCGGGATTACCCAGCAACGGCCTGCTGGAACTGGAACTGACGGCGGTCGTCACTGCCTGAGCCACCCACCAAAATGTGGCGAGGGAGCTTGCNNGCTCCCTCGCCACAGGATTCGTGTTGCTTTCACCTCTGCAGGAACCCCGGCGAACGAGTAAACTGCCCGCCTTTTATTCTCACGACGAGACGGTGAGCTTTTGAACGCAGGAAAAACCGCAGGGCTGTTGCTGCTCACCGCCTTATTGGCGGGATGCGGCACCTCGCCACCCCGCACCCCCAACGACATCTGCGGCATCTTCCGCGAAAAAGACGATTGGTACGACGCCGCCAAGGTGACCCAGGCGCGCTGGGGCGTGCCGATCCAGGTGCCGTTCGCGATCATGTATCAGGAATCGGGCTTCCGGCAGGACGCCAAGACACCACGCAAGTACCTGCTGTGGATCATCCCCTGGGGTCGTGTGTCTACGGCCTCCGGCTACGCCCAGGCCAAGGACGAAGTGTGGAGCGACTACCAGAAAAGCACCGGACGCTACGGCGCCAGCCGGCAGGACTTTGACGACGCCATCGACTTTGTCGGCTGGTACATGGACAAGACCTACACCATCAACGGCGTATACAAATACGATGCCTACGGCCAGTACCTGAATTACCACGAAGGTTGGGGCGGTTACCGGCAGCGTACCTACGCGAGCAAAGCCTGGCTGATGCCGGTGGCGGGCAAGGTTCAGGCGCGTTCGCAGATGTATGCGGCGCAATATGCGGGCTGCAAGAATGATCTGGGGCGTGGGTTCTGGAGCCGGTTCTGGCATTGGCTTTAAGTGCTCGGGCAGTCCTTTGCCCGGCGTAGGAGAGCGGAGCTAAACGGCTAACCATCCCACCAATGGCACTACCGCCAACGTGCTCAGCGCCATTGAGATTACGTTGCCGATATAAGGATGAAAGTGCGGTGGTAACCGTCCTGCAATCGCGCAGGCCAGTGGCGGCGCCATCAGCGCGCCGAGCAACGCACTGGACCCCATCACCATCCAGCTGCCGCCATGGGTCAATACGGCTGCCGGGACTACCGATACCAGCGGGACATACGTGGGATACCAGCCTCGTTTTATCCACTGATGTCGCCAGATCACCACGCCCAGCGCTGATGTCAGCGCTTGCGCGCCGATCAGGTGCAGTATCAGGCCGGATCCATAGGCCGGGCTCATCGGGTTCAGCGCGTAAGCCAGTAACACACCCGCCAGCAAGCCAAGGCTGGCCAGCTCATTGCCGAAGAACGGCGCTTCGGAAAAGTCAGCCAATACCCTCCGCACGCTCCACACCACACCATAAGTCGGTGGCTTCAGCGGGGCGGGCCTTTGCGGCGCTGTGTAATCGCTTCGTACCAGGACCGGCACGTGACGGCACAATACAAAGGCAATCACACTGCCAACCGCCATCCCAAGCACATTTCCGATCACCACCGGCAAGCCCAGCGGTATGCAGACGTAATTAACGATCAACAAACACATCGGCGTGACCAGTAAACCTCCCAGTACGGCGCCGTTGAGCGTCACTTTCCAGCCACCTCCGAACATCAGCACCATTGCCGCCGGCAGTGAAACAAACGCTGCAAACGTCGGTTGCCAAGTGTCAGCGGTCACCGTCCAGCCCCATAACGCGTTGCTTAGCAGCAAGCCGAGTAAGGAGCTGGTTATCAGCCACGGCCACAGCCCTGTGCCGTACGAGATAGCAAAGCCCTGCCAGGACTTGCCCGTGCGGCTGGCCCACCACGCCAGATACGCACCGCCCAGCAGGCCCAGTGACGCCAGTTCGTGTTTGTAGAACGCGACCTCGCTGATATCCCCCAACACCCAGCGCAGCCACGCACTGGGATGTGGAAGGCTGGTCACCATATCGGCATATCCCGGCCAAGGGTAAATAAGGGCTATCCATAGGATCAGCAAAGCAATGGCAAGACCCAGAACTATGACGGTGTTATCGGCCCGGGAGCGCCCTGCACGCGGCTTTTCAAAGAGGCTTTCCATGATGCACCCTCCGATCAGCGTGGCAGGGCAGGGTGCTGGGTGTACCCGAGCATCTGGTCGTAAAGATCAGCACGCCGGTCCCGCTGCAAGTCGTTAAGACTGTTCCAGATAGGCGCGCTGCGGGCACTGGTGAGATCGACATCGGCGAAAAGGATCTCCTGCCGATTCGCCGACGCCACCGTACCGATGGGCCATCCATTGGTACCGGCAATCAGCGAACATCCCAGGTAACGCGCATCGCGCTCCTCGCCGATACGACTGGCGGCAGCGATAAACACGTTATTGACGTGGGCGGCGGTCATCGTGAGATACGACGCCATGCACTTCCCCGCGTCGTCGAACAACGGCGGCGGGGTCCACACCCAGTTGTTGAGGCTGCAAATAATATCGGCGCCTTGCTGGCTGAGGATGCGTGGCACCTCGGGAAACCAAATGTCCCAGCAGATCAACAGGCCAATACGGCCTATGGGTGTTTCGAAAACGGGGAATCCTGTATCGCCGGGAGTGAACCAGAGCTTCTCCAGATTCCACAGATGGGCCTTGCGGTACTTGCCAATAAAGCCATCCGGCCCCAGCAATACAGCCGTATTGAACAGCTGCATAGCGGAAATTTCGCTGAGGCCTGCCACCAGGTACACCTGATGTTTACAGGCAAAATCTGTCCAGGCCTGCACACTTGGCCCACCCGGAATGGCCTCGGCATGATCAAACGCGTCCTGACGGCTGGAGAAGAAATAGCCACAGTTAGAGAGCTCTGGCAGCACGATCAGATTGGCACCGCCGCTCACTGCTTCCGTCGCCAGCTCAAGGCTATGACGCAGGTTGCGCTCCCGGTTTTCCATTCCGACCTGGGGATCAAACTGTACGACAGCTATGCGAACAGGACTTGTTGGATCGCTCATTGCGGGTGACCTCTTATTTTTATTCAGCCAGAAGTGGCTGGATGTTTATAAGAGGCGACCTGATGTTTAAATGAAAGTCGGACGCGTCCGATAGCAATGTAGTTTGCTTCTGCCAAGGCTTTTGCATGGTGTGTTTATTTTGCTGGGGGTGAATACTCTGTTTTGTATTCTGGATAGTCTTGCATTGAGAATCCTCCATTGAAGAGGGCGCCAGTTCTATTGCAGATATTTATGACGGTATCTATTGCGCCCCTGAAACAAGGCTCTGTCCATCCGGCATCTACTGAAAAAGATTCGCCGCAGAGGTAAAGTCCAGACTTGAATGAGTAGTCCTTATTGTATTTCATTAAGCTGACAGCCTCATGGTAGGTCCCTGGTCTGTACAGTTTTGCGCATCCCAATGAGTTTTGGTCATTCATCCAGCGTTGCACGATGGCCTGCTCGTGGCCGATGTATGGAGAGATTTTTTCTTGGATGTTAGTGGATTTAACCAGGATTCTATCCAGCTCTTCTATGCACTTGGTTATTAACTCTTTGTCACTTAGTGAAGATAATTTTGTTGCGTCATCTTCCCAGGTGTAGCTCAAGAGTATGCAGTCGTAGGTGTGATGCTCGTTATAGCGATAGGTATATACATCATGTATGAAACTGTCGGTAACGATGGCTTGCGGGATCTTCGTGTTTTTGGACAGGAAGGTTTTTTTTAACGGGGCGTACACTTTGCAGCTGGTTTCCCAGTGAGCAGTTTTATAGGCATTTATCGTGTCGTAAGGGAGCATCTCTTCATCGAAACCCTCAAGCAGTATTTGTGTTTCGATTATCCAGGAGGGGAGCGTGATGATGACCGAGTCGAAGTCGGCATGGCAGACTTCAGTTTTTTTTGGGTTACTAGCATTCCAATGATAATAAACGCGCGTTTTCCCATTTCTCAGCTTTTCCAGTTTTTTTACTGGAGAGTCAGTCAGTAATCCATCCGTCTTCTTGAGGCTGAGGTCATACACGGAGTCGCTTATTTCAGGAGTACTCATAAAGAGCAGACATTCTGCCAAGGCCCCGAGACCTTTGTAGCTGGGCTTATTAAACTCTAGTCCCCGAGAGTCAAAAACGGCCGGACTTCTCAGGTGCGGCGAGTCGACTGCCTCGCCATCCAGTTTGACCCGGCCATGAATTAGCTGGAGGTGACTGCTGAAACCAAAAATCGCAGTCCGCAGGGGATAAAGCGAGCAAATGTCATAAAATGCTCCCCAACTGCCATCGCCTATTCCAATTGCATAGAACACAGCCGACTCTTGCGTCGTCATGCCCATGCCACCGAAGTCACCGGGGCGTTCCTTGTGCCAAGACTCAATAACCGGCATTTTCACTAAATCCCTAAACGAGATACTTTCGTACTTTTCAACTACTCTGGCCCAAAATAATTCCCATTGCTCGCTTCCGTATAATTCCGCAACTTTCTGAGTCATACGGTTCGCAAAGTTTTGCCATTTTGCAGACACTGCACTCAGGGTCTCGCCAGGTGGAGGCGTTATACCATCTTTGTTTTTCCAGATCAGCATGGTGGGCTGACTACTATTATCTATACTCCCTTCGCGTAAGTAGATCCCGGTTGATGTGACCCACGGGCTTCCCGGATTTGGGAAGTTTGAATGAACAAGATCAAACGCTTTGGTGTAATAGGCCATCATGGATCGGCCTTCAGTGGGGTTTTCATCAGATCGATTAAAAAAGGGCATACGCATCGCGCCCATTTCAAAGGGCGGTCGTCCTGTATTGTTGGAGCGCTGTCCACCAAGAACGGTAAGGTGTCTGCCTCCGATTCTTTTGGATTTCTCGATCAGGGATATGTCTTTAAAGCCGCAGCGATACAGTTCTCTTGCTGCAGTAAGGCCTGTGATGCCTGCCCCGATGATACATATTTTGTGGTCCAAATGAGGCGCCTTTGCAATTCCGCCTTTTTGCTCCACTAAGGCTCGATAATCGAAGCATAAGTCTGGTGGGCCAGGAAAACGGCCCCGCCATTTATTTCTGGTAGATCTCTTTTCTCTGGAAGCGCGGGCAGCAATATCAGCCGGGTAGTTGAAGTCTGATCCTATGGTCATACAAGTCATCCTTGATGTTCTATGTTTCTGGATAGTTAGGCTGCTCGTTGTATCGAAGAAGATAAATAGGTGGTTTGTATTTTTTTTACGTACGTTTTCGTGATTTTTTGTAGGTTGGTGCATTCGAACTGGCAGGCTATTGGAGAAAACGAGGTATGTGGGCTTGCCAAATGCGTTTGACTCTGGGAAAACGCCCATTTGGCGCGATCCGCGCATTACACAAAACGAGAAAAAATGAGCACCGAACTGGAAATCACCGACATCCGCCTCGGCGACGGCAAAACCGTGGTCAAAGGCGCCCTGATCACCACGCAATACACCGGCACTCTGGAAGACGGCACGGTGTTCGACTCCTCATGGGAACGCGGCAAGCCGTTTCAGTGCGTGATCGGCACCGGTCGCGTCATCAAGGGCTGGGACCAGGGGCTGATGGGCATGAAAGTTGGCGGCATTCGCACGTTGTTTGTGCCGGCGCACCTGGCCTACGGCGAGCGCTCGATGGGGGCGCATATCACGCCCAACAGTAATTTGCGGTTTGAGATTGAGTTGCTGGAAGTACTGACGCGGGATGATTGAGGGGCGGTGAACATGGATGTTGTTGAAGCAGGGGAGTTGCCGCGCAGTTCGATAGCGGGCATTCGGGTGGTTGAGCTGACCCTTGAGGATGAAGCCGAGTTGCAGCGCTTTTTCGAAGCAGCCCCGGAATATTTTCTCGCGGTCAACGGTGAGCCAGCCACACCCACGGAGGCTCGGGATGAGTTGACTCTTGAACTGCCCGACACCTGGAGCTACACGCGGATGTATTGGATTGGCTACCGCAATGCCGAAGGGCAGTTGGTTGCGGTGGTGAGTGTGGCGTCGGATCTGTTGGCGGTCGGGGTTTGGCATATCGGGTTGCTGTTGGTGGCCACGCCGTTGCATGGCAGCGGTTTTGCGCGGCAGTTGCATGCCGATTTCCAGGATTGGGTAGTGAGCCTGGGCGCACGCTGGTTGCGGCTGACGCTGGTGGTGGGGAACGTCAAGGCTGAGCGGTTCTGGCCCCGGCTTGGGTATGTTCAGGTGCGGACTCGGGATGGCATCGAGATGGGGCGGCAGGTGAATCGGGTTTCCATTCAGGTGAAGGCGTTGGCGGGTGGGGCGATCAATGAGTATTTGGCGCTGGTGGAGCGTGATCGACCGTCTTCTGCGTAGCAGCTGTCGAGCCTGGGAGAGGCTGCGTTCGGCGACTCGGTGGAGTGTCTGGCTTGATGATCGCAGTGTGGCCGACGCAGCCTCGCTTGGGCTCGACAGCTGCTACGGGGGGGAGAGCTGCGCAGTGGTGCGTACCTGAACCCTCCCTGAAGAACCTGCCCAAACCCATCGGGTAAATTTTCCTACGGTTTACTCTCATTAATTCGGAGCGTAAGCTTCGCGCGTTTTCATCAATAGCGGAGACCCTCAGTGGGTACTTGTTCGAGTGACAGTCGTCGGCCGGTCTCGATAACCGGCACATACTTGGCAAGATAACGCGCATTTTTCCGATGCCGTTGTCTCGCCCAGAAGCGAGAAGCGGCATTTCGATGGCGGCCAGTCCTGGCCCGATTCCGAATTCCCTCTCATCGACGCTTAACAGTACGTGATGCCTTGCATCGCGGTACTGCGGACGCGCCTGTCGTTTGCGACGGGCGGGCCTGTCCTGTCGTGCCCGTGACTCAATCACGGCCCAGGATGGTCGTACCTGGCCGAAGGTTTCCTCGCGTAAGTTTGGCTGGTAATGAATAGGGAAGACGCCTATGCAAGCAATCAACAACATCAACCTCAACTCGCTGATCGACACGCTGGTCAGCCTCACCGCGGCCTTCATTCTCGGTGGCCTGATCGGGTTTGAGCGTCAGTACCGCCAGCGCACGGCGGGGCTGCGCACCAACGTGCTGGTGGCGGTGGGAGCGGCGATTTTCGTCGACATGGCCAACCGCCTGGGCGGCGCCGAAGGGGCGGTGCGGGTCGTGGCCTATGTGGTCTCGGGCATCGGTTTTCTCGGTGCCGGTGTGATCATGCGTGAAGAAGGCAACGTGCGCGGCCTGAATACTGCGGCCACGCTCTGGGCGTCGGCGGCGGTGGGTGCCTGTGCCGGTGCCGACCTGATCCTCGAAGCGCTGCTCGGTACGCTGTTTGTGCTGGCGGCCAACACGCTGCTGCGCCCGATCGTCAATAACATCAACCGCCAGCCACTGGACGTGGTGTCGGCCGAGGTGACCAACATTCTGTATGTGGTGGCCCGGCGTACCCAGCAGAAGGCGGTATTGGCCTTGCTCGAAGCCGAACTTGCTCGCTGCAACTACCCGGCCAGTGATGTGGACGTACGTCCCTTTGGTCCTGAAGAGGTGGAAATCGAGGCGACGCTGGCCGTGACCTCGGTAGACGGTGACGAACTGGATGCGCTGGTGGCCCGTATTTCCACTTCAGCCCTCGTAGTGCAAGCGTTCTGGAGTCCGAGTACCACCGACTAGGCCGCCTTGGCGCCCCCGGGACCGGCTCTTTACTATGCTTATGGTGAGGAAAAGTCCTACATACAGCTGGGACTATCCCTTCAGTTGTTACGCCGTTCCATTGGTAAGGTTGCGCGCTTGCGACTAGCCAGGCACGCAGGTGCCGCCTACCTAGGGTTATGCGCTGTTCAAATGGAGGGACCCGACTGCTGCTTGTAGGACTGTTCAGTTCCGTTCGTCGGAACTGTCATTTCTCACAGGTAGATAGGTCCCGTGTGATGTGTAACGGTACTGAATCCTCCCAGGGGAGCCTTATGAGCAAAGCTTTAATCGTGGATGACCATCCATTTATCCGCGCAACCGTCCGCTATCTGCTGAAGCAGGAAGGCTTCGACACGATCTTCGAGGCCGGCAACGGCGCCGATGCCATGCAGATTGCCCGGGAGGAACGCCCCGAACTGATCATCCTCGACCTGGCGATGCCGAAGCTGGGTGGCCTGGAGGTGATCAGCCGGATCAAGGCGCTGGGCCTGCCGTGCAAGATCCTGGTGCTGACGTCCTACCTGGCGGTGTTTTTTTCCACCCGCTGCATGCGTGCCGGCGCGATGGGGTTTGTCGCCAAGACCGGCGAGCTGGATGAGCTGCAAAAAGCGATCAAGGCCGTGATGTCCAACTACAGCTGCTTTCCGAGCCTGCCCACCAGCTCGGTGCGCCGCGACGATTTGCAATCCACCGAGCAGGACCTGGTGGCAGAGCTTTCCGACCGCGAGCTGACCGTACTGCAGAAGCTGGCGCTGGGGTTGGGTAACAAGGAAATTGCCGAGGACATGTTGCTCAGCCACAAGACCATCAGCACTTATAAAACCCGACTGAAGGAGAAACTGCGGATGTCGTCGGTGGTGCATTTGTCCAAGTTCGCCCAGCGCAATCATCTGATCTGAAATGATCAACTTTCGGGTCTTGTGGCTCAGCGCAAGTGTGCTGCTGGGCGCGCTCTGCACACAAGGCCTGGCGCTTGGCGAGCCGCGCACCCTGTATCTGTTGGGGCATTCCGTCATTGAAACGCCCGCCGTACGGCTGCATGAAACGCAGTGGAGCTGGCTGCGCGAACGGCGCCGGTTGTTGATGGGGATCTCTGGGCCCGACTACGCACCATTCGAGTTGAGCACCAGCGATGAACTCGAGGGGATTACGGCGGATTACGCGTCGCTGATCGCCGATGCGCTGAACATCACGATAGAAGTGCGCCGCTACGACAATCGCGATGAAGTCATCACCGCGCTCAAGCGTGGCGAGGTGGATTTTGTGGGATCTGCCAACGGCTACGAGGCGGCAGACCCGCAGTTGGTACTCTCGCGCTCCTATGCCATGGATCAACCGACCCTGGTCACCCGCACGGGTGACAGCCAGGGCCTGAGCAGCGACCTGGCCGATAAACGTGTGGCGATGTTTTATCACTACATGCAGCCTGACGCGGTGCAGGCGTTTTACCCCAATGCCCGGATCCAGCTGTTCCCTTCAACCTTCGAGGCCATCGGCGCGGTTGCGTTCGGCCATGCAGATGTTTACCTCGGCGATGCAATCAGCACCAACTACCTGATCAACAGGAACCACCTGAACAACGTCCGCATGGCCGACTTCTCGTCACTTGAGGTCAATCCCTTCGCGTTTGCATTTTCCCGGGACAACGCGCGCTTGCTGTCGATCATCAATGCGGCACTGGCGGTGATCCCGGTCAGCGAGCAGATGGAAATCCTGCGGCGCTGGAGTGCCGGCAACCTGGGGTTCCTGGGGGCGGACCGGCTGCGCTTGAGTGCCAGTGAACAGCGTTGGCTGGACAAGAACCCGAGAATAAAGGTCGCGGTACTCGACAAGTTTCTGCCGGTTTCATTTATCGACAAGCAGGGCGCGTTCGAAGGGTTGAGCGCCGAGGTGCTGGCCCGCATCAGCTTGCGCACGGGATTGAAGTTTGACTTCATTCCCGGCACCTCGATGCTCCGGCAAATCGACAGGGTCAACACCGGTGGTGCAGACATAATCGCGGTGGTCACCCCCAGCGTCGAGCGCACGGACAAGGTACGCATTACCCGGCCTTACCTGACCAATCCGTTTGTGTTGGTCAGTCGCATTGATGACGGCAGCCCCCTTACCCTGGAAGACATGGCCGGCAAGCGCCTGGCGCTGATTGGCAGCAATAGCCTGCAGGAGGGCATCGCCCAGGACTATCCGAGCATCAAGTTCGTGGACGTCGAGAACCCCGAGCACGGCATGGAGCTGGTGGCCGATGGCGGTGCCGATGCCGCCGTCAATACCTTGATCAGCGCCCGCTACATGATTGCCCGCGAGTACCGTGACCGGTTGCGGATCACCAGCACGGTCGGGTCCGAGCCGGCCCGTATAGCCTTTGGCGTCAACCGCAGCCAACTGGAGTTGTATTCGATCCTCGACAAGGCGCTGCTGAGTATTACGCCCCAGGAAATGGACGAATTGGCTGGCCACTGGCGTAGCGAGGTATTGGTTGAAGACAGCTACTGGGCGCGGCACCGCAATGCGATTATTCAAGGTTTCAGCCTGGCGGCGCTGCTGTTGCTGATCACCCTCGGCTGGGCGATTTATCTGCGCCAGCTGATACGCAAGCGCGTCGAGGCCGAACGGGCGCTGAGTGATCAGATGCGCTTTATGGGCGTGCTGATCGACGGCACGCCCCATCCGATTTATGTGCGTGATCGCCTGGGCCGGCTGATGGCATGCAATAGCGCTTACCTTGATGTGTTCGGTTTCAAGCTGGAGGACGTGACCGGTAAAACCGTGGTCGAGACCGACACCGGCAATCGCCCCCAGGCCGAGTCTTTTCATCAGGATTACCTGCGCTTGATGGAGCGGGGCGAGCCACAGATCCAGGACCGCGTGCTCAAGGTGCCGGGCGGTGCGGTCCTGACCATCTACCACTGGATGCTGCCGTACCGCGACGGTAATGAGCAGGTGGTGGGCATGATCGCCGGCTGGGTGGATGTCAGCGAAAGGCAGCAACTGCTCGGCCAGTTGCAGGAGGCCAAGGAGGATGCCGACGCGGCCAACCGCGCCAAGACCACGTTTCTCGCGACCATGAGCCATGAAATCCGCACGCCCATGAACGCCGTGATCGGCATGATCGAACTGGCCCTGAAAGCCGCCGAGCAGAACCGGGCCGACCGCGATGCGCTGGAGGTGGCCGCCGATGCGTCGCGGGGCATGCTGGAATTGATCGGCGATATCCTCGATATCGCGCGTATAGAATCGGGCCACCTGTCCCTGACCCTCGAGCCTTCGAACCTGCACGAGTTGCTGGCGTCGGTGGCGCGGGTTTTCGAGGGGCTGGCGCGGGCCAGGGGCCTGGTACTGCAGGTGGAGCTCGACCCGCTGATTGATCGGTACGTGCTGGTGGACCCGATGCGCTTCAAGCAAGTGGTGTCGAACCTTTTGAGCAACGCGATCAAGTTCACCCCTCACGGCCGGGTGCGGCTTGGCGCGTCCGGCTCGTCGGCGATTGCCAGCGGCTACTTGAACCTCAGGCTGTGGGTGGAAGACACCGGCATCGGCATCAGTGTCGAAGACCAGAAGCGCCTGTTCAACCCGTTTATCCAGGGCAGCAACACTGCGCAATCGGCGCGCAGCGGTTCGGGCCTGGGCCTGGTCATCAGCCGCAACCTGTGCGAGATGATGGGGGGGCAATTGCAATTGAGCAGCCTGCTGGGGCAGGGCACTCGGGTGGATGTCACCCTGGAGCTGGCAGTCGCCGACAGCACGCTGATGCCGCCCGCACCGGTTGCCGTGGAAACTCCGCCGGCCCACGCGCTGAACATTCTGGTGGTGGATGACTACCCGGCCAACCGGCTGCTGCTGGCCCGGCAATTGAGCTTCCTGGGGCACCGGATCACCACCGCCGAAGATGGCGTCGAGGGGCTTGAGTTGTGGCTGTCCGGGCATTTTGACGGGGTGATTACCGACTGCAATATGCCGTTCAAGGACGGTTATGAGTTGGCGCGGGATATCCGCACCCTTGAGGGCGAGCGTGGCCTGGCGCCGTGCCTGTTGCTGGGGTTTACCGCCAACGCCCAGCCCGAGGAAGCCGAGCGCTGCCGGCAGGCGGGCATGGATGGCTGCCTGTTCAAACCCACCGGGCTTGAGGATTTGCATGCGGCCCTGGCGCGGCGCACGGCCACACCTTCGGTGGCGCCCGGCACCACGGATGAACTGGCGGCAGACTTTGACTTGAGCCACCTTGAGAAACTGACCGGCGGGGATATCGACGCGGTGAAGGAGCTGCTGGCGCCCTTGCTCGACAGCCTTGAGGCAGACCATGGGCAGCTGGTGAACCTGCAACGCAAGGCAGACTTTGCCGGCCTGCATGACCTGGCCCATCGCACCAAGGGCGGGGCAAAGATGGTCAAGGCTCATGCACTGATGGTTTGCTGCGAGGTATTGGAAAGCGTTTGTGAACGTCAGGCCCGCGACGAATTGGCCAGTGCCGTCGATGGCATGGATGAAGCGCTCGCGCACCTGCACCACGCGCTGTCGGGGTATTGCAATCAGACTTGACCGGTGCGGAGGGGTATTGAGCTGTTTGGGACAACTCCTACGTGAAGGTGGAACAAGCCTTATTTAGTCTTCGGAATATGTCTGGAAAATAGTGCGTCCAGTCCTTCACGAGCGCTTCTTGCTCAGGTGTTCGCCATGCCAAACAAAGCACTGACCCTCCTGATCGCCGATGAACAGCATCTGCAACGACTGTACATCGAAAAAATGCTCAACCAACTGGGCTACTACCGCATCGTTCCGGTGCAGACCTTCGAAGAAGTGCGGATCCTCACGGCGATTCCGGCCAGGCCGTTCGATGTGCTGATCATCAACGCCGGGCTGGCAGACAGCGACGGCGGGGTGCTGGCCTTCCAGGAACAGCACCCGCAGATTCGCCATGTGCTGGTCTACGATATCCGCGAACTGGGCACGCCGGCCGCCGCACCAACCCTGCTGGTGCGCCTGCCGGGTACGCCGGACAGCATCAACCTTGAACACTTCATGGACATCATCGACCCGCCGTCAGCCACCGACGGGTTGCGGGTGTTGCCGTGGCTGCGGGAGTTGTCCGGCAGCCCTGCGGCTTAGTCCCAGTTCGGCGCGATGCCTTTGGGGCTGGTCAGCCGATGGCCACGCTCCAGGGCGGCGATATGCGCCATGTCAGCGTCACTCAGGGTCAGGTCCAGAGCCTTGAGGTTGCTGGCCAGGTTGGCGCGCTTGGTCGAGGACGGGATTACCGCGTAGCCCAGTTGCATGGCCCACGCCAGGGTCACTTGCGCCGGGGTTGCCTGATGACGTTCGGCGATCTGCTGGATCACTGGGTCCTTCAGCACTTCGCCGTAGGCCAGGGTCATGTAGGAAGTGATCTGGATGCCATGGGCCTTGGCAAACTCCGCCACGGTGCGGTTTTGCAGGTACGGGTGCAGTTCCACCTGGTTGGTCGCGATGTGCTCGGCACCGACGGCGGCAATTGCCTGCTTCATCAGGTCGACGGTGAAGTTGGAAATACCGATCTGACGGGTCAGGCCCTGGCGCTTGGCTTCCAGCAACTGGCCCATGAACTCGGCGACCGGTACCTGGTCTTCCGGCGATGGCCAGTGGATCAGGGTCAGGTCCAGGTAGTCGGTCTGGAGTTTGCGCAGGCTTTCCTTGAGGCTGGGAATCAGCTGGCCTTCGGCGAAGTTGGCGATCCAGATCTTGCTGGTGATGAACAGCTCGTCCCTTGGGATGCCGCTGTCGGCGATGGCCTGGCCGACGTCGGCTTCGTTTTCGTAGATTTGTGCGGTGTCGATGACGCGATAGCCCAGCTCCAGGCCGGTGCTGACGGAGTCGATGACGACCTGGCCTTGCAGGCGGAACGTGCCGAGGCCGAATGCGGGAATGGACATGAGTGACTCCTGAAGTGGTGTGAACAATGGAGTCGAGTATCGGCCTCTCGTTCCTTCGGAAAAACCGCTGAATCCGAAAAGGACTCTTTACCAAAAGTCATGAGTGGCCGGCGGGTGGCCACACGATATCCCTCGAGAGCGGTCTTACCGGGTAGATGCGGGGGCTGTCGGACATTTCGGGCGTTACTTGATAAGGGGCGCCTCTTTTAACCAGCAGGAGCTAGCGCAAGGACCAAATGCTCAAGGCCTTACAGCACCGAGAAACCTTGAGCAGCGGTCTGAACAGTCGAGTTCAGGGTGAACTGTCCTTGAGGGTCTGGAAGGCTTTTACGCGCTTGACCAGGCTTTTCTTGCTGGCCGAATCGGCACTGTTGAACAGGAACGAAAAGTCCGAGGCCAGGGTCGAGCTGCCGGCGATGGTCGCGTACTGATGACAGGCATTGCAGTTGTCGCCCTGGACGTAGGTCTCCAGGGTGGTGTTGGCCACCGGTACGTTGCCCTGGCTGATAAACGGCCCGTAGGACAGCGGCACTTGCGCACTGACACC
>NZ_JACARS010000077.1:0-33985 GCF_013386485.1 Pseudomonas sp. P7758
TGTAAGAGCGGAACCATAGGTGGCCGTTACCGAAAAAACGGATATGTACTCAAACCAATCGCCAAAAAAAACGGCCTCATCTGGAGGCCGTTTCTCATCACATCTCAACGCTCAGGTGCGCATCCCACGCCCACTCACCAGCAACCGCGCACACCCCACATACAGCACCACAGTCGCCACCAGCATAAAGGTGATCGCCACACTGATCTTGATGTCCGAAACGCCCAGGATCCCATAGCGAAACGCGTTAACCATATGCAACACCGGGTTAGCCAACGACACCGTCTGCCAGAACGGCGGCAGCAAGGTGATCGAATAAAACACCCCACCCAGATACGTCAGCGGCGTAAGAACAAACGTCGGAATAATCGAAATATCATCAAAGTTGCGCGCAAACACCGCATTGATGAACCCCAGCAACGAAAAGATAGTCGCCGTCAGCACCACCACCAACAGCGTGATCCCGAGGTGATGCACCTGCAAATGGGTAAAGAACAGCGACAGCAACGTCACAATCACCCCAACCATCAACCCGCGCAGCACACCGCCCAGGGTGTAGCCGATCAAAATCGTATGGGGCGACACCGGCGACACCATCAATTCCTCGATGGACCGCTGGAACTTGCTGCCAAAAAAGCTCGACACCACGTTGCCATAGGAGTTGGTAATCACCGACATCATGATCAACCCTGGCACGATGTACTCCATATAGGTGAATCCACCCATATCACCAATCTGCCGACCAATCAGGTTACCGAAGATCACGAAGTACAAAACCATGGTGATCGCCGGCGGCAGCAAGGTCTGCGGCCAGATCCGGGTAAAGCGCTTCACTTCGCGATAAACGATGGTCTGCAGCGCGACAAGGTTGGGTTGCAGTTCCGAACTCATACCGCCACCTTCGCCAGATTTTTCTCCACCAGGGACACAAACAACTCCTCAAGGCGATTGGTTTTGTTACGCAGGCTCAGCACCTCGATGTTCTGGGTAGCCAATTGGCCAAACAGCGCGGTGATGCCCACGGCTTTGTCCACCTGGACTTCCAGGGTGTGGCTGTCCACCAGGCGATTCGGGTAGCCGATCAACTGGGGCGCAACCGTCATGTCGTTTTTCAGGTCGAGCAGGAAGGTCTCGACGTGCAACTGGCTCAGCAAATTACGCATGCTGGTGTTTTCGACAATGGTGCCGTGGTCGATGATGCCGATGTTGCGGCACAGCTGCTCAGCCTCTTCCAGGTAGTGCGTGGTGAGAATGATGGTGATGCCTTTCTGATTCAGCTCGGTGAGAAACGTCCACATCGAACGACGCAGCTCGATGTCCACGCCCGCCGTCGGCTCGTCGAGGATCAGCAGGCGCGGTTCGTGAACCAGGGCGCGAGCGATCATCAAGCGGCGCTTCATGCCCCCGGACAGGGAACGCGAAGGCACGTCGCGCTTGTCCCACAAGCCCAGTTGCGTGAGGTATTGCTCGGCGCGTTCCTTGGCGATCTTCGGCGGGATGCCGTAGTAACCGGCCTGGGTCACGACGATGTCGAAGGTCTTTTCAAACTGGTTGAAGTTGAACTCCTGGGGCACCACGCCGATGCTGCGCTTGAGCGCCGCCGGGGATTTGTCCAGGTCGTTGCCAAAGATGTTCACCGTACCGGTGGTCTTGTTGACCAGGGTCGAGAGAATCCCGATGGTGGTGGATTTGCCGGCGCCATTGGGGCCGAGCAAGGCGAAGAAATCACCTTCGGCGACGTCCAGATCGATACCACTCAGGGCCTGGAAACCGTTGCCGTAGGTTTTGGTTAGCTGCCGGATGGACAGAGCGGAACTCATATCGGATTACGCACCAAAGAAGAGGAATAGAATTGTTACATGAGGGCAGACCGCACGGAATACAACGGCTACGCGTGACAAGCATGGTGCTTGTCCGCGCCGCACAAGTACAGTAACCCGTATTAATAGTCGGTATCAGGTCAACGCGGTCATGACCGATTTCTGATAGGCCGGACGCTGGCGCAGCCGCTGGTACCAGGCTTCCAGGTTAGGCATCGACGGGCGTTCGATGGGCATTTCGAACCAGGCATAAATGAAGCTGCCCAAGGGAATATCACCCATGCCGATCTCGCTGCCGGACAGGTAAGGTTGCGTGGCCAAGGCCTGATCCACCGTCTGCAAAACGTCGATGCAGGCCTGGCGACCGGCGTTGATGGTGTCCCAGTTCTGTTTTTCAGCCGGGGTTCGCAGCACGCCCCAGAACACGGTCTTGAACGGTTCGGCCAGGGTCGAGGTGGTCCAGTCCATCCACTTTTCCGCGTTGGCCCGGGCTTGCAGCTCGCTGGGGTACCAGTTCGAATCCGGCGCATGTTTGGCGGCCAGGTAGCGCACGATGGTGTTGGATTCCCACAGCACAAAGTCGCCGTCTTCAATCATCGGCACCCGGCCATTGGGGTTCCGCGCGCGGTATTGCGGCGTGTCGACCACACCAAAAGCCCCGCCCGCATCAATTGCCTCATAGTCCAGGCCGAGCTCCTCGGCGCACCACAGTGCTTTCCTGACATTTGACGAATTTTTACGACCCCAGATTTTCAGCATGACCGCCCCGATTTTGAAAAAGATGGTTGGATGAATGCCGGGGCAGCATACGCCGGATCACGTCCGGCTTAAATCACTCTGCATGTCCCCCAGCAGGATCGGCATCTGCTCGCCAAACAGGTGCGGGTAACATTTCTGGATGTGGGCGAAGAAGAATTCCTCGGGCACCTCGGCAAATTGCCCATGGTCCACCACGTACTCCATGGAGCGCTGGCCCTTGCGGTTGAAGGCGTGGAAAACACTGTCATGAACGCCATCGAAATCCAGCGGCGGCACATCGAACAGTTCGCACAGTTGCTGATTGAACGCCGGCGTGGCCTTGACCCAACGGCCGTCCAGATACAACTCGGTATAGCCATGCATGGCAAATACGTCACTTCTGAGCAGCTCGATCAAACGCGGCGTCGAGAGGTGGTTACGCACGTCGGCCAGGCCGATGCGCGCCGGGATCCCGCAGTGCCTTGCGCACGCCGCCAGCAATGTTGCCTTGGGCACGCAATAACTCTCGCCGGCCGCCAGTGCGAAGCTCGCGCTGAGGGTTTGCGGGTCGCGACTGAAGGTATAGGGGTTATAGCGCACCGCCTCGCGCACAGCGTAGTAAAGACTGACTGCCTGGTCACGAAGTGCGGCACTCGAACCGCGATGTTTTTCGGCGAACTCCACCACCGCAGGGTGGTCACTATCGATGAAGCGGCCGGGATTCAAGTACGCATTCATGAGGTTGATCTCCGAGGCAAGCCTTGAGTCTAACCACAGGCCTGCTCTCTGCGATAACGACGATTCGGCCAAATGTCGGCGCCTGGTGGTGATTCGACCTGGCACACCACGTAACACCCTCGTCACCCCGCTTGTTCGGATGCCGACTAAGCTCTGAGGTGATTTCGCACCTGGTTTCACGGAGGATTGAATATGCTGTTGTTGTGGATACTGGTTCTGGTGGTGGGCATTGCCTACCTGGCGCACCGGCGCATCGCGCCCCTGCCCGCCATCGGCGTGGTCGCCGTCTACCTGTTGGCGATGGGCGCCTTCAGCCATGCACCAGGCTGGTTGCTGCTGATCTTCTGGGTACTGATCGCCGTGGTAGCCTCCCCGCTGCTGCTGCCGGACCTGCGCCGCAAGTACTTCACCGCGCCGCTGTTCAACTGGTTCCAGAAAGTCCTGCCGCCGATGTCCGAGACCGAGCGCGACGCCATCGACGCCGGCACCGTGTGGTGGGACGGCGAGCTGTTCAGCGGCCGCCCCGACTGGGACAAGCTGCTGGCCTATCCCAAGGCGCAACTGACTGAAGAAGAACAAGCCTTCATCGACGGCCCTACCGAAGAACTGTGCGCCATGGTCACCGACTGGGAAATCGGCCAGGCCATGGACCTGCCCCCCGCCGCCTGGGAACACATCAAGCAGCATGGCTTTTTTGCCCTGATCATCCCCAAGGAGTTCGGCGGCAAAGGCTTCTCCGCCTATGCCCACTCCCAGGTCGCGATGAAGCTGGCGACCCGCAGCGGCGACCTCGCCTCCACGGTCATGGTCCCCAACTCCCTGGGCCCGGCCGAATTGCTGCTGCACTACGGCACCGATGAACAACGCAACCATTACCTGCCACGCCTGGCCCGTGGCGACGATATCCCGTGCTTTGCCCTGACCGGCCCACTGGCCGGTTCCGATGCCGGCTCCATGCCCGACACCGGGGTGATCTGCAAAGGCGAATGGGAAGGCAAGGAAACCCTCGGCCTGCGCCTGAACTGGGAAAAACGCTACATCACCCTCGGCCCGGTAGCGACTTTGCTCGGCCTGGCCTTCAAGGCCCATGACCCGGATCATCTGCTGGGCGACAAAGAAGACCTGGGCATCAGCCTCGCGCTGATCCCCACCGACACCCCGGGTGTTGAAATTGGCCGCCGTCACCTGCCACTGGGCGCCGCGTTCATGAACGGCCCCAACTCCGGCAAGGATGTTTTCATTCCGCTGGAATTCCTGATCGGTGGCCAGGAAATGCTCGGCAAGGGCTGGATGATGCTGATGAACTGCCTGTCGGTAGGCCGTTCGATTTCCCTGCCTGCCGTCGGAACGGGCGCGGCCAAGTTCACCAGCCTAGTGACCGGCCAGTACGCCCAGGTGCGTGAGCAGTTCAACGTACCGCTGGCGGCCTTTGAAGGCATCCAGGAAGCCCTGGCCCGCATCGGCGGCAACGCGTGGCTGATGGACAGCGCGCGGATGCTCACCGCCAACGCGGTCGACCTGGGGGAAAAACCCTCGGTACTGTCGGCGATCCTCAAGTACCACCTGACCGAACGCGGCCGCGAATGCATCAGCCACGCGATGGACGTGCACGGCGGCAAGGGCATCATCATGGGCCCCAACAACTACCTGGGCCGCAGCTGGCAGGGCGCGCCGATCTTCATCACCGTGGAAGGCGCGAATATCCTCTCGCGCAACCTGATGATCTTCGGCCAGGGTGCGATTCGTTGCCATCCGTTCGTGCTCAAGGAAATGGCCCTGGCCGGTCGCGAAGACCATGACCAGGCGCTGAAGGAATTCGACGGCCTGCTGCTGCAGCACATCGGCTTTGCCGTAGGCAACGCCGCCAGCACCCTGGTGTTGAACCTCGGTTTCGGTCACTTCGAAAAGGCTCCGGGCAACAGCCTGAGCCAGGGCTATTTCCGCGCACTCAACCGTCAGGCCGCGGCGTTTGCGATGCTGGCGGACCTGAGCATGATGCTGCTGGGCGGCGAGTTGAAACGACGCGAACGCCTGTCGGCACGTCTTGGTGATGTGCTGAGTCACATGTACCTGGCATCGGCTGCACTCAAGCGTTATCACGACCTGGATTCGCCAGACCACCTGGAACCGCTGTTCGCCTGGGCCATGGAAGAGAGCCTTGGCCACTCCGAGCGTGCACTGGATGAACTGCTGACCAACTTCCCGAGCAAGGTGTTGGGTTGTCTGTTGCGGGTGATCGTGTTCCCGTTCGGCCGCCGTCATAAAGGCCCGTCCGATGCGCTGGATGCCGAGGTGGCCGCAGTGCTTGGTCGCGCCAAGGGTGACCCGACCCTGGAAGCGGTACTGGCGGGCTGCTATCGCCCACAGTCCGCAGAAGATCCGGTGGGCGCCCTGCAACACGCCTACGACCTGTTGGCCGACAGCCATCCGTTGCAGAAAAAACTCCACGAAGGCCTCAAGAGCGGCCAGGTCAAACCGACCGCGGGCGAACACGCCATCGATGCCGCGCTGCATGCCGGCGTGCTGCAACCGGCCGAGGCGCAGACCCTGCGTGACGCTGAAGCGGCGCGGCGCAAGGTGATCGACGTGGATGATTTCAGCAAGGAAGAACTGAGCCAGGCTGAGGGAAAAGTCCGCTGATCCCAGCGGTCATATAAAAACGGGTAGAGTGCCCTGCCTCACAAATACTGATCCCTTTTGACGGCGTCTGTTGTCGTCATGCTGCGTTGCCGCTCCTCGCCATAGCAAGCTATGACTCGTCGCGGCGCCTTGCCTGACAACAACAGCCACTCGTCAAAAGGAATCGTATTTGTGAGGCAAGGCACCGAGCTATATACTCTCGCGCCCGTTTTGCTCTTGAGGACTTATCTCGTGTCCAACGTCGTTGCCGATCATCTCGTCTTGCTCGACCACCTGCGCAGCATCCTGGTTGCCGTCGGCGAAGCCGAACAGGTTCCCGAGGAAAGCCACCTCCTGTTCCTGGAGCGCTTCGATGAACTGCGCGCCTTGCTGCCCATCGACCCGATCGAAAGCCAGTACCTGGGCCAGGACATGATGAGCCAGGTCATCCTGCGCTACCCGCAAATTGCTCACCTGGTACCGCGCGACCTGCTGTGGTTCTTCGGTGGCGACTGCCTGCACTTCATGCCCGACGACGAGCTGGACCTGTACCAGGCCCTGGAAGAACGTCGCTTCGAAGCTGAACAGAACGACGAACCGTTCGACTGGAACCAGGAAAAGCAGTTGTTGGCCATGTCCAATGACCAGCCCAAGCACTGATTTCAGGGCTCACGCAGATCAAATGTGGAAGCGGCGGTGCGACGGTTCGACTTGCTCGCGAATGCGGTGGTTCAGTCAATATTTTAGGTGACTGGTACACCGCATTCGCGAGCAAGCCCGCTCCCACATTTAAACTGTATTCCTACCGTTTCTTCAGCGTCGGCTCTTTGGCCATGCACTCCACCAGATAATCAATAAACACACGCAACTTCGGCGGCAGGTACCGCGTCGGCGAATGCAGTAACCACGCATCCCCGTGGTACGACGCAATGAAATCCCACCCCGGCAACACCTGCACCACCTCCCCCGCTTCCAGCGCATGCCGCGCCGTGAAATACGGCAAGCTGCCAATCCCCACATGTTGCAATACCGCATCCAGCCGCACGCCTGTGTGATTGGCCGCATACCGCCCGCGCACGCCCACCATCACCGCCTTGCTGCCCTGACGAAACTTCCAGCGCGCATCCCCCGGCGTCTCACCCAGGTAGATGCAACTGTGCTCCAGCAAATCATGGGGATGCTGCGGCGTACCGTGCTCCGCCAGGTACCGCGGCGTGGCGCAGATCAAATGCTCGATCGGCAGCAACTGGCGCCCCACCAACCCCGGCGGCGGGCTGTCGGTGATGCGGATGCTCAGGTCGACATTGTCGTCAATCAGGTCCACATGCCGGTCCTCCAGGATCAACTGCACGTCAACCTTGGGATAACGCCGCAAAAACTCCGGCATATGCGGATGCACCACAAAACGCCCCACCGCCTTGGGCACGCTGACCCGCACCAGCCCTTCGGCTTCATGGGTGTATTGGCCGCTGATTTCCATCACCGACCGCGCAGCACTGACCATTTCCTGGCAGCGCTTGAACACCTCTTCGCCGCCTTCGCTGAGGCGCAATTTGCGCGTGGTGCGTTGCAACAGGCGAGTCGCCAGGGCCTTTTCCAGGCGTGAGATGCTGCGGCTCACGGAGGACGGTGATGCTCCCAGTTGGCGCGCAGCCTCGGAGAAGCTGCCGGTTTCCACCACCTTGACGAAAATCGCCATTTCGCCCAGCAGCGGTAAGGGAAGATTGATGCTCATGACGCACAAGTCCATTGAGATTTGAACGGATTATCACCCATTGGTGCACTTCTTATACTGCCGGTTAGAAACCCTGATGCGGATATAAATGATGACCCAGCGCCTGTTTTTTACCCATGACCACCTGAATGCCGAACTTGAAGTGCTGGGATGCACACCTTTTGATAACCAGTTTGCGGTAATCCTGCAGTCCACAATCTTCCATCCACAAGGTGGCGGCCAGCCCTGCGACACCGGCTGGCTCGGGGCAAGCCAGGTGTTGAAGGTGGTGCAGGAAGGCGATCATGTCGTGCATTACGTAGACCGCCCCGTGGCTCCCGGCGTGATCCAGGCACGCGTCGATGAAGACCGCCGCACCTTGCACACGCGCCTGCACTCGGCCGGGCATCTGATCGGCAATGCCGGTGAAACCCTGGGCTGGATGCCGATCAAGGCTCATCACTGGCCGGGCGAAGGCAAGATCACCTTTATTCGCGGCACCTCGGCCCAGGCCATGGACGCCGAAGCGATCCAGCGGCAAGTCGACCAATGGATCGCCGCCAACCTGCCGCGCCATATGGCCCTGGATGACGGTACGCGGCAAGTGGGTTTTGGCGACCTGCCGGCCTATGCCTGCGGCGGCACGCATGTGCAGGCATTGGGGGACGTGGGTCAGGTGACGATCCTGGCCCTCTCCGAGAAAAAGGGTGCATTGTCGGTGCGCTATACCCTGAACTGACTAAACCGCAATCGCCCCCGCCCTGCCCGGTTCCACCACAAACGACTTGAGGGTCGAGACGCTGGCGTTCGGATCCCGGGCATCGGAAATCACCCGGAAGTTCGTCAGCATATTCCTCTCCTCAAGCGCCACCGACACATAGCCGCGCTGGCGGCTGTCGAAAAACTTCACATGGGGATTGAGGGGCAGGATCGCACTGAACGCATCAAATGGTGGCCCGTCAGACGTCACCGACGTGCCGACAAACTCGGTCGCGACCACGGGCGAATCCGGATTCCCTGCGTCAGCGTGCAGGTCCGTCGTCCAGAACGAGTGAATATCGCCGCCCCAGAACACCGGGTTATTCACCTTTCTGCGCACCATCGACGCAAGCATCCGCTCACGGTTGGCCATGTAACCATCCCAGCCATCTGTCCAGCGGCCGGGCTTGTGGTTGGTCAGGTCACGTTGCGTGAGCGGCGCGACCAACAGGTCCTGGGCGATCACGTTCCATTGTGCCCGGGACTCGGCAAAACCCTGATCCAGCCAAGCCTCCTGCTCCCAGCCGAGCATGGTGCGACGGGGATCGCGCAGGTCAGCACAGGTGTTCGCGGCCACATGTCCCTTGTGGCTGCCATTGGCCAGGATGCATGGCTGCTCGGAGCGGTACTGACGCCCATCCAGCACATGGAAACGCGCCAGCCGGCCGTAGTCCAAACGCCGATAGAGGCGCATGTCCGCCCCGCGCGGCAGGCTGCTGGCCCGCAGCGGCATGTGCTCGTAGAAGGCCTGGTAGGCCGCCGCCCGCTGCTTGAGAAAACTCGTCACCGGGATGTTCGGGTCCTGGGACCACTGGCTGGCATAGTCGTTTTGCACTTCGTGATCGTCCCAGGTGACCACACTGGGCGCCGCAGCATGCAGTGCCTGCAAATCCGGATCGGTCTTGTACAGGGCGTAGCGGTTGCGGTAATCCACCAGATTCAACGCATTGCCGCTGCCGTGGGGGCGAATGATTTTGCCGGAATCAGCCGCGTAGGAACTGTCATAGATGTAATCCCCGAGGAAAAACACCAGGTCAGGCTGCTCGGCGGCCAAATGCCGATAGGCGCTGAAGTAGCCTCGCTCCCAATGGGAGCAGGAGACAAAACCCAACTGCGCTGATGCCATGGCATGCACCGCCGGCGCTGTGCGCGACTGGCCCACCGGGCTTTGCGCACCGAGGCCCTCGAACTGGTACCAGTAAGGTCGACCCGCCTCCAACCCGCTCACTTCCACATGCACCGAATGGGCGAAACGCTCGCTGGCCATCACCTCGCCCTGGCGCACAACGTGCGTCATCGCTGCATCGCGGGCCACCTTCCAGCGCACCGGCACCGCTCGGTTCAGGCCACCCCGACCGTCGGCGGCATTGAACAGCGGCGCGAGGCGCGTCCAGATCACGAAACCATCGGGCAATGGATCGCCTGACGCCACACCGAGGGTGAAGGGATAGTCGATGCCTGCACTACGGGCAAACGGGCTGAGGATCGAAAACGCCGTGGCAACTGCAAGCCCGCCCAGTACGCGACGGCGATCGTGATTCACACTCATCAACTGCGCTCCTTCCAAGCATCCCGCACCGACCAAAACAAATGCTTGTGTAGCGTTCTTACCATTGGCAGCAGGGTGGAAAAATGCGGCAGTGCAATGCTCATGCAGGCGGACTCGCGAAATAAATTCTCCAAGAATGTACCCGCGTCGTGTCAGTTTCATTACGTAGATAAATAGACCTACGAGTCGTCTGTAAGACGCGTCCTAGAGCCTTAAAAGCTTAAATTAAAGTTAACCATTCGGTCATTTTTGGTTGCTAGCGTGTCGCCCCTAATCAACTGCGGGGTAGCGGAATGAGAACTTGGGATGAACCCAAAAAACGCAAGGCACACATCGAACTGATCCCGATGATCGACGTGATGATGTTCCTGTTGGTGTTTTTTGTACTGGTGAGTTTGAACGTGATTCCGGCCCTGGGCATGAAGACTCAGCTGCCGAGCGCCAGCAGTTCACAGCAGCTCAAGCCGCAAAATAAATTCATCCTGACCCTGGGCCTGGAAGGTCAGCTGCAGCTCGATGGCAAGGACCTGACCGTCGACGCGCTGGTGCCTGCACTCAAGGCCGGCGAGAAGCCAGACACCAAGTCGACGATCATCGTCAACAGCGACAAAGGCGTGGAAGTGTCGCGCCTGGTCGAGGTGATGGACACCCTGCGCCTGGGTGGCTTTACCTCTGTCTCCATCGCCACGAAAAAGTCCTGATCATGTATGCCTTGTTTCGTGCGCGTCGGCTGCTGGGCAGTGTCCCGGCCCTGATCGCCCTGGTGCTGATTGCACTGGGTATCCAGTCCCAACCCCTGAAGATCCAGCCGCAGTACGACGAGTCGGCGGTTGAACTCGCGCTGGTCGAGCCGGAGCCGGAAGTGGTCCCCGAGCCCGTGGTGGAAGAACCGCCGCCACCGCCGCCGGTGATCGAAGACGAGGAGGCCGAACCTGCCCCTCCGCCTCCGCCACCCAAGCCGATCCCCAAACCACTGCCAAAGCCTGAGCCCAAGCCAAAACCGGTGCCCAAGCCCGTGGTCGCCAAGCCAACGCCTGTGCCTGCGCCAGCTCCGGTGGCCGCCAAGCCGGTGCAAGCCGCTCCCGCTCCCACGCCAGCACCCGCTGCGCCACCGGCGCCGCCGAAAGTCGACGGCCAGGCACTGGAAGGCGGCTACCTCAAGGGCTTGCGCAACGAGTTGGACACCTACAAGCAATACCCCACCGGGCGCCAGGCGTCCCTTGAACGCCCGAGTGGCGAGGTGGTGGTCTGGTTAATGGTGGACCGCCAAGGCCGCGTCCTCGACTCCGGGATCCAGACCCCGGCGCCGAGCATGCTGCTCAACCGGGCCGCCACCAACAGCCTGCGCCGTATCAAGCAGGTGAAACCGTTCCCCGAACAAGCCTTCGGTGGACGTAACGAGCAGCGCTTCACCGCCACCTTCAACTACAGCGTGCAATAAGCACACACCACCAGGACGACAGTGATGAAGTTCACCCGGATTCATCTGGCACTCGTTGCCGCGACGAGCATGACCCATGGAGTGGTCATGGCAGATACCAGCGACAGTGACGTCGGGACTATTGGGGTACAGGGCAAGGCAACCGCTGGGGGCGGTTACATGGTCCAGGAAGAGAGCGCCAAGGGCCGCTCGACCATCACCAAGGAAGCATTGGACAAACAGACGGCCACCGGCAACGCCATCGACAAGCTCAAGTACACCCCGGGCCTGAACATCTCCAGTGAAGACAACACCGGCCTCTCGGGTTTCCGCTTCACCATGCGCGGCATGAACTCCGACCAGGTCGGTATGTCGGTGGACGGCA
Source organism: Pseudomonas sp. P7758 (assembly GCF_013386485.1). Classification (NCBI taxonomy): domain Bacteria; kingdom Pseudomonadati; phylum Pseudomonadota; class Gammaproteobacteria; order Pseudomonadales; family Pseudomonadaceae; genus Pseudomonas; species Pseudomonas sp. P7758. The sequence goes on from NZ_JACARS010000077.1 coordinate 11,743, forward strand.
TGCCGATCAACGACTCCGGCAACTACGCGTTGTACTCCAACCTGTTGGGCGACCCGGAAAACATCGACCAGATTTTCGTCACCCAGGGCTCGTCGGAAGCCGACGGCCCGCACATCGGTTCCAGCGGCGGCAACATCGGCATCGTGACCATTCGCCCCACCAAGGAAACCGGTGCCTTCGTCAAGCAAGTGGTCGGCAGCAACGCCACCCGCAAGACCTTCGCCCGCCTCAATACCGGTGAAGTCAACGGCCTGAGCAACTGGCTGTCGGCCTCCCACACCGAAGGCCAGATGTGGCGCGGCTCGGGTGCCGTACGTGCGGACAAGGTGGAGTGGAACAGCTTCTTCGACGCCGGCAACGGCAATACCGCCAACCTGATCCTCAAGTACCACGAGCAGGACAACAACAGTTACAGCCAGTTGACCAAGGCACAGTTCCAGCAGTACGGCCGCAAGTACGACCCGTACCCGGCGACACCGGCGGTGGGCGCCAACGGCAAGGTCAGCAGCTACTACGACCTGGCGCAGAACCCGTTCCAGACCTTTACCGCCGTGCTCAACACCCAGTACAAGCTGAGCGACAACCTGTCCCTCTCGGTGATCCCGTATTACTACTACGGCAACGGCAGCGGCGTGGGCTCCTCGGCCTATGCGCTGAACAGTGGCTCGAACAAGGGCGGCGTTTTCGACCTCGGCAACCTGCCGACACAGGCTCAATACAACGCCGACGGTTCCGCGACCACCGGCGTCTACTACCGCCCTTCGCGCACCCAGACCTGGCGCCCGGGCATCACCACCAAGCTGAACTGGGACTTGGGCGACCACAGCCTGCAATTCGGCTACTGGTATGAACGCGCCCGCCAAAGCCAGACCCAACCGTTCATTGCCCTCAAGAACAACGGCAAGCCAAGCGATACCTGGCCCGACGGCAACTCCGTGGTCGACGCCAACGGCAACACCGTACAGGGTCGCGACCGCTACACCGTGACGCCGGCGCAAAAGGTCTGGACCCAGGACACCTGGTACATCAACTCGGACTGGACGTTGATCGCGGGCATTGCCTACATGAACGTCGAGCGTGACGGCACCAACCACGGCAGCCTCACCGAGCAACCCGGCAAGGCCAGCCAGACCTACAACAAACTGCTGCCCAACGCCGGCCTGAAATACCAGCTCGACGAGCGTGACCAGTTGTTCTACAGCCTGTCGCGCAACATGCGTATTCCACAGAACTACGTGCTGTACGACAAAGGCGTCGGCTCCCTCGACTCCAAGCCGGAACTCAGCTGGAACCAGGAACTGGGCTGGCGCTACACCGGCGAAGACAGCACCCTCGCCGCGACCCTGTTCTACATGCAGTTCAAGAATCGCCAGCTCACCTCCCTGGACAGCAACGGTGATTCCGCCGACATCAACGCCGGCACCGTCATCAACAAAGGCCTGGAACTGGAGTGGAGCGGCAAGCTGCCGCACAACTTCAACTACTACACCTCCTACACCTACACCAGCTCCAAGCAGCAGGACGACCTGACCGTCTACAGCGCCGGCAAGCCGATCGTGCTGCCCACCAGCGGCAAGCAGTTCGCCAACGTGCCGACCAACATGCTGGCGGCCAACATCGGCTATGACGACGGGCGCTTCTACGGCACCTTCGGCGGCAAGTTCACCAGCAAGCTCTATGGCGACCTGACCAACGACGAAGCCATCTCCGCCCGCACCATCTTCAACCTCGGCGCCGGTATCTACCTGCCGGTGGACAAGAAAGTCGTCAAGGACGCAACCCTGCGCCTGAACGTCGACAACCTGTTCGACAAGAAGTACCTGGACGGCGTGTACACCACCAAGACCAACTCGGCGAGCTACAGCGGTTTCCGCGATGGCGACCCGGCCTACATCGTTGGGCTTGACCGCACCGTCACCGTTTCCCTGGAAGCCAATTTCTAACTGCGAGGCTCAGCATCATGGACATGAACCTGCTTCACCAAATCACCTTTTATGTGATGTACGCCGCACTGGCGATTGCAATCTTCATCACCATCGAACGCGGCATTTACTTCGCCTACGTGCGCCGCCAGGCCCGTGCATTGACCGAAGTGCTGGGCGCCAATGTGCACAGCGAACGCGACCTGCCGGAAAACCTGACTCGCCGTGACAGCCTGCCACTGAGCATGGTGCTGCCGATCCTGGCGCAGAAGGCGTCCCATGGTTCGCGCAAGGACCTGGATGACGAGATCGAAACCCAGTACCTCAAGACCCGCGCGCCGCTGTCGCGCAGCCTGTGGATCATCGAAACCATCACCACCGCCGCGCCGCTGCTCGGCCTGCTGGGGACCATCCTCGGCATCATCGACACCTTCAAGGCGCTGGCCAGTGCCGGTGTGTCCGACCCGGGCCAGATTTCCGGTGGTATCGGTACGGCCCTGTTCGCCACGGGTTTGGGTATCGCCATCGCGCTGTTCTGCGTGGTGTTCCACAACTTCTTCCAGGACAGCCTGGAGCGTATCAACGACCAGCTGAAAATCCTGCTGATCCGCGCTGCAACCGGTGCCCGCGTGCAGGGTGAAGTGCCGCACCTGGTACCGACCCCGCTGCACACCCGCACTGCGTGACCTTCCCGGGGCGGGCGCATCATGCGCCCGCCCTTTTTTTGCCCGATGAGACGCCTATGTCCATATCGCTGAAATTACGTATCGCCGGCCTTGCAGGCCTGCTCCTCAGTCCGCTTGCCCAGGCGGACTTTTCAATTCCGGGATTTGAGTTGGTACACACCGTGCCAGTGGACACCCAACTTGGCACCGCCGATCTGCGCCAGCCCGGCCCCGTGTGGATCCAGCTGTTCGACGGCGCGAAAAGCCGCATCGACATCGGCCAGTTCTACGCGGCCGACCATCCTGGCTCGGTGATGGACAAGGTGATTGAACACCTGGAAGCCGCCGGCAAACGCGGGGTGAAAATTCGCTTCCTGCTGGAAGAAAAAGGCGTACGGCTGTCGGAAGCCTCGACCCTGGAGCGCCTGAAAGCCATTCCCAACCTGACCTTCCGCATCCTGCCCTATGGCAAGCTGAGTGGGGGGATCATCCACGCCAAGTACATGGTAGTGGATGGCAAGCAGGCGTTTATCGGCAGCCAGAACTTCGACTGGCGTTCGCTGGAGCATATCCACGAAACCGGGCTGTTGATCAGTGATGCAAATGTCGTCGCCCAGACCCAGGCCATTTTTGAACAGGACTGGCAGGCCCAGGCTGCGTTGGCCGACAACCAGCCTGTTGCCCTGCCCGCCACAGGCGCCACACCGGCACGCACCGGCAACTACCTGGTAGCCAGCCCCCAGCGCTACAACCCGCCGGGTGTGGGTGATTCGCAGCTGGAACTGCCACGTCTGCTGGGCGAGGCGAAAAAGGAAGTGCGCGTACAACTGCTGGACTACGCGCCGCTGTCCTATGGACCTGACAGAACCCGGCCTTACTACGCGATGATCGACAATGCAGTACGTGCAGCGGCAGCGCGCGGGGTCTCGATCAAGTTGATGGTATCCAACTGGAACACCGAAGCACTGGAATTGCCGTACCTGAAAAGCCTGGCGGTGCTGCCGAATGTCGAGGTCAAGATCGTCACGCTGCCCGAGGCCAGGCAAGGATTTATTCCTTATGCGCGGGTGATCCACAGCAAGACCATGGAAATCGACGGGCAAGTGGCGTGGGTAGGGACCAGTAACTGGCTGGGCGGTTATTTCGATAACTCGCGCAACCTGGAAGTGGTGATGCGCAGTGAGGCGATGGCCAAGCGTGTGGGAGATTTACACGAGCAACTGTGGGACGGGCCGTATGCCAAGGCATTGGACGTGACAAGCGAGTACCCGGAGCCGCATCCGGGCAAGCCGTGAGCCGTTGCCTGCAAATCCCATGATTTGCGGGCAATGTCACATTGCCAGATATGAATGTTGCACTTTTCCGCCGTTGCGCTGACCAACCCTGCACACCTCATGGATGGAGAGCAGGGATGAACACCACACGCAATGGACTGTACGGTACGGCGCTGGTTTGGGCGGCCATCGGGCTGGCAGGTTGTGCCAATTCCATGACCTCCACCGGGGTGCCGGGGGTGAAGATGGGCGACAGCTATGAGCAGGTACTCGCCGTGGTCAGCCGTGACAATACGGTGACCAGGAAGATCGACGGGCAGGGATTCCGGGCTGAGGGTTACTCGCAGACGTTCAAGGATTGTCGCAGTACATATTTTATCTTCCAGGGCGCCGATGGCTTGCAGATGGTCAGCCATGAGCCCGCGCCGCATCTGTCGGTCAGCCAGAACTGCCGCCAGCCATGAGCACTTTACGTGTCATTCCCGCCCTGTTCCTGTTGCTCCTCAGCGGCTGTGGCCAGGTATATAACGTCCGCTCCCTCAACACCGCCTACACAGCGCCACCGTCTGCCGAGACGGCGCGCTTGCGCATTATCAGCGACGGCATGGTGCGCGCAGTGCCCGGGCGCGATTGTCTGGACTGGAATGTTCCCGGAGCAGGCGTGATGGTGTCCGCCAAATCCGGCTTCGCCGACCGCAATGGCGCAAGCCTGGGGATGCCGGGGCCGATTTACACCTGGGACGGTGCGGTGTCGTCCGAACAGGTGATTCCGGCGAACACGCCCATTGCCTTTCATTACCTTGGGTTGCCGCAATATGGCCGGCAATGTTTCAACACCATGACCTTTATCCCCAAGCCCGGCATGGACTACATGGTGCGAGCATCAATGTCCGGGAGTTGCTCATTCGAGCTTGCTGAGCTGCCGAAAGGTGCCGAACGATGGAGTCCGATTGAACCGACGCCATCGGGAAGGCTATCGATGTGCCATGCGATGGATAATTTCTAGCGGTACAAACGCAACGTGGGCCGAGGCATTGCACTCCGGCTCACAAAAAACCCACAAACAAAAACGCCGATCATTGCTGATCGGCGTTTTCGTTAAATATGGAGCGGGAAACGAGACTCGAACTCGCGACCCCGACCTTGGCAAGGTCGTGCTCTACCAACTGAGCTATTCCCGCAAATGGCGTCCCCTAGGGGACTCGAACCCCTGTTACCGCCGTGAAAGGGCGGTGTCCTAGGCCACTAGACGAAGGGGACACGCTACTGAAACACATGGTGTGTATTTCAGTACCCAGAGATTAAATCCGAAGATTACGCCCTGGTTTCACTCAGTGCCGCCCGAGGGCAACACTGCTTAAATTTGGAGCGGGAAACGAGACTCGAACTCGCGACCCCGACCTTGGCAAGGTCGTGCTCTACCAACTGAGCTATTCCCGCATATGGCGTCCCCTAGGGGACTCGAACCCCTGTTACCGCCGTGAAAGGGCGGTGTCCTAGGCCACTAGACGAAGGGGACACACGTACAACATTCACTCCCTACCGCGTTTCGCTGTGTGCTTTACGCTGTAAGTGGCGCGCATTCTATGGATGGATTGGGAGGTCGTCAACCCCCAAGGATAAATTTATTTAAATCAATGACTTCGCCGTGGTTTACGGGGGTTGCAAGGGTTTCTCGCCGTCCAGGCTTTGGCGCCTATATTCTGGCGTTCCACAAGGCGCTATAGTTCGCCACAGCAAATGATGGCAATGTGCATCTACGCAGGGACTGCCCAGCTATATAGAAGAAACTACTGACGCAACTGGTCGCTCAGTCCTATCCGGTCACTGCACCAGTCACTACACTTCAATGCAAACCCCATAAAGAGGTCACACCGGTGACACCACTCATGATCACCCTGCTGGTAATAGCCGGGATCGTAATACTGATCGCCATTGGCTACATGAACCACGTGGTGGAAAACAATAAGCTGGAAAAGAACCGGACCCGGATCGAACTCAATGACCGGCTGCGCCGCTGCGGCGAAATCACCGAGACCTTCCCTGGCCAGTTGATGACGCCGCGACTCAAGTTGCTGCTGACCCGCCTGGAGCTCAACGTCAATCAGCGCCTGCTGAACCTCGACAAGTCCAATGCGTCGCTCAAGGCACGCATCACTGAACTCAACGCGCTGGTGGCCCAGGGCGAATCGATTCCGGTGAACAACCCGCCCGGCCCGATCCAGACCGAAGCCAAGGCCAAGGATGTACGTTTCCTGCTCGAAGCACTGCATGGCCAGGTGACCCGAGCGGCCCAGGACGGTTTCCTGCCGACCAATGAAGCCAAGCACTGGATCAAGGAAATTCGCCATATCCTGGTGCTGCTGCACATCGAGTTCTTCAACAACCTGGGCCAGCACGCGCTGCAACAAGGCCAGCCGGGCCAGGCTCGCCTGGCGTTCGAACGCGGCGTGCAGTACCTGCGCAAGCAGCCTGAGCCGGTGGTGTACAGCCAGCAGCTGCAATTGCTCGAGAAACAGCTGGCGCGCGCCAACTCCATGGTGCTGTCCAACCTTGAACCGGCTGAAGACGAGGTCAACGAATTGACCGAAGGCTTGAAAGTGGTGGATGCGGACGCCGACTGGAAGAAGAAAGCCATCTACGACTGATCCCCTGCCATTGTGGTGGGCGGCAAACCCGCTCGCCACATGCCATCACTCTGCACCTATCCCCTTCCCCTCGAATAGCGTAAAAAAGGCCCCCTCACTCCGTTAACGAAAAGGGCTTCGCCATGCCTGTCGTGCTCATCGATGGACAACCGCTGCACTACCTCGACCAGGGCACCGGCCCGGCCGTTCTCCTCGGTTCCAGCTACCTGTGGGACAGCCAGATGTGGGCGCCGCAGATCGAAGCCCTGTCGCAACAGTACCGGGTGATCGTCCCCGAGCTTTGGGGCCACGGCGAGTCCGGCGCACTGCCTGCAAACACTGCATCCCTGGACGACCTCGCACGCCAGCACCTGGCGCTGCTGGATCACCTGGACATTGCCCAGGTCAACCTCGTGGGCTTGTCGGTCGGCGGCATGTGGGGCGCACGCCTGGCGCTGCTGGCTCCCGAGCGGGTCAACAGCCTGGTGCTGATGGACACGCACCTGGGCGCCGAGCCGGAAGCCACTCGCCAATACTACTTTTCGCTGTTCAAGATGATCGAAGATGCCGGCGCCATTCCGGAACCGCTGCTGGATGTGGTGGCGCCGATCTTCTTCCGTCCCGGTATCGACCGGGAGTCGGCCTTGTACCAGGATTTCCGCAACGCACTGCAGGCCTTCCCCAAGGAGCGCCTGGTGCACAGCATCGTGCCCCTGGGCCGGATTATCTTCAGCCGCGCGGATGTGCTGGAACAACTGGCGCGCCTCGACACCGACACCACCCTGGTGATGTGTGGCGAGCAGGACAAGCCACGCCCACCGGCCGAATCAGAGGAAATGGCGGCCTTGATCGGCTGCGCGCTGACGTTGATTCCGCACGCCGGGCATATCTCCAGCCGGGAAAACCCCGATTTCGTCAACGAAGCGCTGCTGACCTTCCTGGCCAACAACGCCTGACCGCCCTGCCCTTTGATCACCGCAGGCCTGCGGTGATCAAAGGCGAAAGTGCCCGACCATCCCCTTAAGCTCCGTACCCAACTGCGCCAGCTCGATGCTCGACGCTGCATTGCCCTGCATGCTCAACGCCGATTGATCGGCACTCGCACGGATGCTGGTGACGCTGCGGTTGATTTCCTCGGCCACCGAGCTTTGCTCTTCGGCCGCTGCGGCAATCTGCTGGTTCATCTGCTGGATCAACGACACCGCCGCCGCGATGCTGCCCAGGGCGCTTTCGGTTTCCAGGGCATCACTGACCGCCAGCTTGACCAGTTCGCCGCTCTGCCTGATCTGCTGCACCGAAGCCTGCGCAGCGCTGCGCAAGGTACTCACCAACCGTTCGATTTCCTCGGTCGATTGCTGGGTGCGCTTGGCCAGCGCCCGCACCTCGTCGGCCACCACGGCAAAACCGCGGCCCTGCTCGCCCGCCCGCGCCGCCTCGATGGCCGCATTCAGCGCCAGCAGGTTGGTTTGCTCGGCCACGCTCTTGATCACCTCAAGGACGGTACCGATAGTCTGGATCTCCGCGCTCAGGCTTTCGATGCTGGTACTGGCGGAGGTCGCGGAGCTGGCCAGCAACTCGATACGCTGCAAGCTTTGACGCACCACCTGCTGGCCGCTGTCGACCTTGTCATCCGCCGTCTGCGCCGCCTGGGCCGCTTCTTCGGCGTTGCGCGCCACATCGTGCACGGTGGCGGTCATCTGGTTCATGGCCGTGGCCACCTGCTCGGTTTCTTCCTTCTGGCTGCTGACCTCGATATTGGTCTGCTCGGTGACGCTGGACAGCGAATGGGCCGAACTGGCCAGTTGCTCGATACCCGCCTGCAACCCGCTGACCATGCTGCTCAGGCCGCTGCTCATCTGTTGCATCGCGAGCATCAACTGGCCCATCTCGTCCCGGCGACTGACTTCCATACGGCCACTGAGATCACCGGCGGCAATCTGCTGGGCCACTGCAATCACGCTGCGCAACGGTGCAACGATCAAACGGGTAATGATCCACGCGGCAATCAGCCCGACCAATAACGCCAACGCCGAAGAACCGATGATCAGCAACGCGCTTTTCTTCAACTGCGACTGCATCGACAGGTCTTCTGCGTCGTAGGCCTGATTGACCCGGGTGACCACTTCGGCTGCGCGCTCGTGCAACTGCTTGTAGACGACTTTTTCCTGGGCCAGCAGCCCGGTGTATTCGCCGAGTTTTTCACTGAAGGCCGCGATATGCCCGGACACTTCGTTAAGCACGGTTTGGTAGCCAGGATCCTTGACGGTGGTTTTCAGCTGTTCGACCTGGGCCAGGGCCTGATCGGCCTGCTCGATCTTGCCTTGCTCGGCGTTCTCGTCATCGCCCTTGCGGCTCTGGTCCAGGCGCACGTGCGCTTCGTTCATGGCCTGCAGCATCAGGCGCGAGACCTGGCTGACCTGCCCCGCCTGCTCGATGAATTCGGCACCTTCCTTGCCCTGGCTTTCCTTGAGGCCATAGGCGCCGTCGTCCGCCAGCCCGGCCTGCAACACATCAAGGTTGTTGGCGACACTGGAGACCGACCAACTGGCCATTTCCAGCGCCAGGTCCTTGGTCTGGGTCAGCTCGACAAACTCATCGAACGCCTTGCGATACGCCGCCAGCGCCTGCTCGACGTCGCTCATCACCGGGACATTGGCAGGCGACTGGGCCTTGAGAATTACCGCCTGGGCCGCCAACGCGTCGACACTTTCGTGCAAGGCGTCCACCGACTTGGGGTCGGCATGCAGCGCGTAGTCCTGCTCGATCAAGCGCACCTTGAGCAAGCCGCTGTTGAGCGCCGACATGGCTTTAAGGCCCTCGAAGCGCTGGCCAACGGTTTGCAGCGACCACACGCCAATCGCGGCCACCAATGCCGTCAACAGCAGTACCAGGGCAAAGCCCAAGCCCAGTTTCTTGGCCATACCGAGGTTGGCAAAACGTCGTTGCACGGCAGAAATCATTGCACTTGAGTCCTCTTGCAATGGCGAATGCCATCAAGCCAGGTTTCGATGCAGCGAGATTCGCAACCCCGGGGCACTGAATACAAGGGTTTGGCGCCACAATAATGGCAAAAAGCTACATCCTCGTCGTTTTCAGAATGGTAGAGGTCGATCCTGCCGGCCCCATGGCCTTGAACAACGCCAGTGCACGCTGATCAGAAGCGTAGGCCACATTGATGCGCAGCCAGTCGCTGGATTCGCCCGTCGGGCTGAAAAGCGTCCCCGGCGACAGCAACACTCCCAGCCGGCGAGCCCGCGCCTGCACGGTGGAACGGTCGCCGACACCAGGGCGCGCCCAGAGGAACATGCCCCCCGCCGGCACCGCAAACACCTCCCACTCTTCGTCTTCCAGCACCTGCAGGGTCATGGCCATTTCCGTGCTCAGCCGCCGGCGCAGGCGTTGCACCCACTTGCGGTAGGTACCATTGGCCAGCAACGTAGCCACCACCGCCTCGGCAAACCGCGAGGTGCCGATGCCGGTCAAGGTCTTGACCCTGGCCAATTGCGCGATGATCGCCCCGCTGGCCGTGAGGTACCCCACCCGCAAGGCGCTGCTGAGGGTCTTGGAAAAACTCGAGACATAGATCACCCGGTCCTCGTGGGGCAACGCCGACAACCGGGTGCACGTGGCATGTTGCAGGTCGCCATAGACGTCCTCCTCGATGATGAAGAAGTCCTGGGAATGGGCCAGTTGCAGCAAGCGCTCGGCCACCGCCAGGGACAGGCTGGTGCCGGTGGGGTTGTGATACAGGCTGTTGATGAACAGGCACTTGGGCCGGTGCCCGCGCAACAGCGCTTCCAGGGCATGCATGTCCGGGCCGCCACGGGTGCGCGGCACTTCCAGCAGCTTGACACCATGAAAGGCCAGTTGGCGGTAAAGGTTGCCGTACCCCGGGCTTTCCACCACCACGGTGTCGCCGGCCTTGAGCAGCGTGCGGATCAGCAGGTCCTGGGCATGGCTCGCACCGTGGGTGGTGAGGATATGCTCGACCCGGGTTGCCACCTGGATGTGCGCCAGGCGCTTGAGCAGCTGTTCACGCAGGGCCGGCAGGCCCAGCGGCGTGCTGTAGTTGAAGACGGCCGCGGTGTCGGTGCGGGTGACTTCACGAATCGCGTAGCTGATGTCGTCGCTCTCGCGCCAGGTGTCCGGCAGCCAGCCGCATCCCAGTTTCAGTTCGCCCAGTTGATTGTCGATGAAGGCGCCCCACCCCGACTCGGCGCCCTCATACCATTGGTTTTCACCGCGAAGACCACGCTCGGCGGGTGGCTGGGCCACACAGAAACCGGCGCCTTGCCTTGAGGCCAGCACACCTTGGGCAACCATCCGCTCGAACGCCTCGATGACGCTGGACTGACTGAGCAGGTTCTCGTGGGCCAGTTGCCGCACCGAGGGCAACCGCGTCCCGGGGCTGGCGCCGCTCTCGCGAATCCAGGCGGCCAGCGCACTGACGATTTGCTGCACTACCGGTACAAGGGCTTGTCGATCGATCCCTAAATCCATGAGCCACTCACTTAAACTGTTGTCATTTAACCCAAACCAGTTAAGCACAGAAGCCCAATGACAGCCGCGATCAAGATTTACTAAATCATTGATTTAATTGAATTATTTACCTAGTGAAACACATTCAGGTGAGGCATCTGGCCACCTGCGGAAAAACCCCACAGCGCCTCCAACGCTTTTCTGAATGGCATCCGTCTCACTTCCTAAATCGCGGTCGCGCCACCGTCCACCGCCAATGCCTGGCCCGTGGTGAAGGCAGCACCGTCGCTGCACAGATAAAGCACGGCGCTGGCGATCTCCTCGACCTTGCCGATACGCCCGACCGGGTGCATGGCGGCGGCAAATTCGGCTTTGCGCGGGTCAGCTTCATAGGCACGGCGGAACATATCGGTGTCGATCACGGCCGGGCATACCGCGTTGACGCGGATTTTCTTTTTCGCGTACTCGATCGCCGCCGACTTGGTCAGGCCGATCACCGCGTGCTTGGACGCGGCATAGATACTCATCTTCGGCGCCGCCCCAAGTCCTGCCACAGAAGCCGTGTTGACGATGGCGCCGCCGCCCTGAGCCAGCAGCAACGGCAGTTGATACTTCATGCACAGCCACACGCCCTTGACGTTGACGCCCATGATTGCGTCGAACTCATCCAGGCTGCCGTCCGCCAGCTTGCCCTTCTCGATCTCGATCCCGGCGTTGTTGAAGGCATAGTCCAACCGGCCATAGGTGGCCACGGTCTGCTGCATCAACTGCTGCACGTCCGCTTCCAGGGTGACATTGCAGCGCACAAACACCGCTTCGCCACCGGCCTGATGAATCAGCGCCACAGTGCCCTCGCCGCCAGCCGCGTCCAGGTCGGCGACTACGACTTTCAAGCCTTCAGCGGCGAACGCCAGCGCAGTGGCGCGGCCAATGCCGGCGGCCGCACCGGTCACCAGGGCGACCTGGCCGGAAAATGTCATGCTCATGGTGGATGTTCCTTCGATGGGGATGCTCGATGACCCCAGTCTAGCCAGAGCCACCATCGGCGCGTCAGCACTATCAAAAGCCCGGTTGGCGAACCATGAGCCGCAGTGATAACGGCACCCTCATCACTATCATTGCAGTGGATCGGTGGGCATTCGCAGGTGCCGCGCACCTTGCCGGTGCAGCCCGAAGGGTCTATCACTCAAGGTCCACTTCTCAAGAGTCGCTGCCATGACTGCCCAGACCAACCGCCAATTCCTGCTCGCCAAACGCCCGGTCGGCGCGGCCACGCGGGACACCTTCACTTACCAGGAAGTGCCGGTGGGTACACCCCAGGACGGCCAGGTGCTGGTGCACAACGAATACCTGTCCCTGGACCCGGCCATGCGCGGCTGGATGAACGAGGGCAAATCCTACATTCCGCCGGTGGGTATCGGCGAAGTCATGCGCGCCCTGGGCGTAGGCAAGGTGATCGCATCGAACAACCCGAAATTTGCCGTGGGCGACTACGTCAACGGTGCCTTGGGTGTGCAGGATTACTTCCTCGGTGAGCCGCGGGGTTTCTACAAGGTCGATCCGAAACTGGCGCCGTTGCCGCGTTATCTGTCGGCGCTGGGGATGACCGGCATGACCGCTTACTTCGCCCTGCTGGACACCGGCGCGCCCAAGGCCGGCGAGACCGTGGTGATCTCCGGCGCGGCAGGCGCGGTGGGCAGCATTGCCGGGCAGATTGCCAAGATTAAAGGCTGCCGCGTGGTAGGCATCGCTGGCGGCGCCGACAAATGCAGGTTCCTGGTGGATGAACTGGGTTTTGATGCAGCCATCGACTACAAGAACGAAGACGTGCATGCCGGCCTCAAGCGCGAGTGCCCGAAAGGTGTGGACGTGTATTTCGATAACGTCGGCGGGGACATTCTCGATGCCGTGCTCAGCCGCCTGGCATTGAAAGCCCGCGTAGTGATCTGCGGCGCCATCAGCCAGTACAACAACAAGGAAGCTGTCAAAGGGCCGGCCAACTACCTGTCACTGCTGGTCAATCGTGCGCGCATGGAAGGGTTTGTGGTGATGGACCACGCGGCGAATTTTGCCGCTGCCGGGCAGGAAATGGCCGGCTGGATGGCTCAGGGCAAGCTCAAGAGCAAGGAAGATATAGTCGAGGGGCTGGAGACGTTCCCGGAGACGCTGATGAAACTGTTCAACGGTGAGAACTTTGGGAAGTTGGTGTTGAAGGTCAGCTGACACACCGCAGATCGTTCTGCACACACGGTTAATGTGGGAGCCGGGCTTGCCCGCGATGCAGGCGACTCGGTGTTTCAGTGATACCGAGGCGATGCTATCGCAGGCAAGCCAGCTCCCACAGAGACCGTGGTCGCTTTAGTCAGGCAATCTCGGCAACTACCGCTGCCAGCGCCTTGGCCGGGTCGGCCGCCTGGCTGATCGGGCGACCGATCACCAGGTAATCGGAACCGGCATCCAGGGCCTGGCGCGGGGTCAGGATGCGACGCTGGTCGTCCTGGGCGCTGCCCGCCGGGCGAATCCCCGGGGTCACCAGTTGCAACGCCGGGTGGGCGGTCTTCAGCGCCTGGGCTTCCAGCGCCGAGCACACCAGGCCGTCCAGGCCAGCCTTTTGCGCCAGGGCCGCGAGGCGCAGCACTTGTTCCTGTGGCTCGATGTCCAGGCCGATGCCGGCCAGGTCTTCACGCTCCATGCTGGTCAGCACGGTCACGCCAATCAGCAGTGGCTTGGGGCCGCTGCGCTGATCGAGCACTTCACGGCACGCAGCCATCATGCGCAAGCCGCCGGAGCAGTGCACGTTGACCATCCACACGCCCATTTCGGCGGCGGCCTTGACCGCCATCGCTGTGGTGTTGGGGATATCGTGGAATTTCAGGTCGAGGAACACCTCGAACCCTTTGTCACGCAAGGTGCCGACAATTTCGGCGGCACAACTGGTGAACAGTTCCTTGCCAACCTTGACCCGGCAAAGCTTGGGGTCCAACTGGTCAGCCAGCTTCAGTGCGGCGTCACGAGTGGGGTAATCCAGGGCGACGATGATAGGAGTCTGGCAGGCGGACATTGGAATGGGCTCTCAGGCAAGTCGAAATCGGCGCGGATTGTAGCGCAAGCAGCGGGTTTGCGGGATCCGATGATCGGTAATTCGCGATTTAGCCGCCAGATTGCGGGCTCCCAGGCAATTGTGTCGAAACAGATACATTCCCGACATGCCTGCAATACCCCCGAAGATTAGCCTCGCACACGTGAACCACCGTACAGAACTTCCAGCCCCGGTGCTGGGCGCCTATGCTGAACGCAACAACCTCGCCGCCGATCCTCGGCCCGGCGGCCCACCAGGTAGATGATCGCACCATGCAAACCCTGACTCCTGTGCTGAATGACGATCAAAAAGCCTCGCTTGTCGGTGAAGACAAACGCTGGAATACCCGCGCACTGATTGTCGACGACGACGTGCCGATCCGCGAACTGCTGATCGATTACCTGGCGCGCTTCAATATCCTCGCCAGCGGCGTGACCGATGGCGCGGCCATGCGCCAGGCCATGCAAGCCGAGACCTTCGACGTGGTGGTGCTCGACCTGATGCTGCCGGGCGAAGACGGCCTGTCGCTGTGCCGCTGGCTGCGGGCGGAATCGGACATCCCGATCCTGATGCTCACCGCCCGCTGCGAACCTACCGACCGCATTATCGGCCTGGAACTGGGGGCCGACGACTACATGTCCAAGCCCTTCGAGCCCCGTGAACTGGTAGCGCGCATCCAGACCATCCTGCGCCGGGTGCGGGATGACCGCACCGAGCAGCGGGCGAATATCCGCTTCGACAACTGGCGCCTCAACAGCGTGCTGCGCCAGCTGGTGGCCGACGACGGGCTGGTGGTGCCGCTGTCCAACGCCGAATTCCGTTTGCTGTGGGTGTTTATCGAGCGCCCGCGCCGGGTACTGAGCCGTGAACAATTGCTGGACGCGGCCCGGGGTCGCTCCATCGAGGCCTTTGATCGCAGTATTGACCTGCTGGTCTCGCGCCTGCGCCAGAAGCTGGGGGACGACCCCAAGGCCCCGCAGTTGATCAAGACCGTACGCGGTGAAGGCTACCTGTTCGACGCCCGAGATATCGGCTGATGCGCAACGCCTTCAACACCCTGTTCGGGCGGCTGTTCGGTGTGTTGCTGGTAGCGATTGTGCTGGCCCACGCGCTGGCATTCTTCTGGTTTCACCATTATGGCCCGCCGCCCCCTCCGCCCCACGAGACCTTCATCGAGCAACCGGACGGCAGCCTGACGCCAATGCCCAAGGAGCATCGCCGTCCCTGGTTCGGCGGGCCTGTGGTGCCGCTGACCTTCCAGTTTATCTCGCTGATCATTGCCGCCTGGTACGGCGCCAAGCTGCTCAGCCGGCCAATCCAGCGCCTGAGCGCCGCGGCCGAGCGCCTGAGCCTGGACCTCGACAGCCCACCGCTGAACGAGTCCGGCCCACGAGAGGCGCGGCAAGCGGCATCGACCTTCAACCTGATGCAAAAGCGCATCCGCGAACAGGTCACCCAGCGTGCCCGCATGCTGGGCGCCGTGTCCCACGACCTGCGCACGCCGCTGTCACGGCTCAAGCTGCGCCTGGAACAGATCGAAGACACCAAGCTGCAGGGCCAGATGCGCCAGGACCTGGACGACATGATCGGCATGCTCGATGCCACCCTGAGCTACCTGCACGAGCAGCGCACCAGCGAAACCCGGCATTGGCTGGATGTGCAGGCGCTGGTGGAGTCCCTGAGTGAAAACGCCCAGGACCGCGGCTCCGATGTGCAATGCAGTGGTGAGTGCGCGCCGCTGCAAGTGCAACCGATGGCCCTGCGTTCGTGCCTGAACAACCTGATCGACAACGCCCTGCGGTACGCCGGCACCGCGCGCATCGAACTCGCGGACACTCCGCAGGCGCTGGTGGTGAAAGTGATCGACCACGGCCCGGGCATTGCGGCGGATAAACGCGAGGCGGTGTTTGAACCGTTTTATCGGCTGGAAGGCTCGCGCAACCGCAATTCCGGTGGCGTGGGGTTGGGCATGACGATTTCCAAGGAAGCCGTGGAACGCCTCGGTGGACGGCTGAGCCTGGAGGAAACTCCGGGCGGCGGCCTTACCGCCGTAATGTGGCTGCCAAGGGCGTAGGAATGGTTCCTGCGCCCTGCAGGAACCATTACTGCCCGGTTTTATCTTCCCGCCGCACCTGAGCCTGGGTGGCACTCCAGTCGGTCAACAAGCTATACGCCACCGCCAGCAATGTCGGGCCGATAAACAGGCCGATAAAGCCGAACGCAATCAACCCGCCAAACACCCCCAGCAACACGATCACCAGCGGCAGGTTGCCGCCACGGCTGATCAGGTAGGGCTTGAGCACGTTGTCGACGCCGCTGATGATGAACGTGCCCCATACACCGAGGAACACCGCATAGGTGTAGTCGCCCTTCCAGGCGAGCCAGGCGGTGGCCGGAATCCAGATCAGCGGCGGGCCCATCGGAATCAGGCTGAGCAGGAACGTCACGATCCCCAGCACCAAAGCCCCCGGAACACCGGCAATCCAGAAGCCGATCAGCGCCAGCAAGGCCTGGGCGGCAGCGGTGCCGATCACACCGTTGACCACCCGCTGCACCGTACCCGCGACCAGTTCGATGTAATAACCCGCCCGGTCGCCGATCAACCGCTCCAGCAAGCGATGCACAAACATCGCCAGGCGCGGCCCGTCACGGTAGAAAAAGAACACAAACACCAGGCTCAGGGTCAGTTCCAGGATGCCGCCGCCGATCTGCGCACTGCGGGCCAGCAACCAGTTGCCGACCTGGCCCAGGTACGGTTTCAACGTGACCATCAGTGCCGCGCCCTGCTGGTCGATGCTGTCCCACATCGCCACCAATCGTTCGCCGACAAAGGGAATGGAACCGAGCCAGGTGGGCGCCGCAGGCAAGCCATCCACCTGGATATCCTTGATCAGGCCCACGGCATCGCGCACATGGTCGGCCAGGTTGAACCCCAGCCAAACCAGCGGCAACGCCACCAATAGCATCCAGACCAGGGTCAGGATCCCGGCGGCCAGCGATTCGCGACCGCCCAGCCAGCGGGTGAGCAAGCGCATCACCGGCCAACTGGCAAACGCCAGTACCGCGCCCCAGAACAGCGCCGACCAGAAAGGCGCCATCACCCAGAAGCTGGCACCAAACAACACCAGCAGCAGGATCTGCACCAGCAGGCGATCGTTATTGAGCATGTGGTTTCTCGAAAAGAAGTCTGTAAGAGGAAGAGCTTAGGCGAACGGCGCGGGTCCGTTCGCCCTGGAACGGTCAGCGTATCAGATGCAGGTGCAAACCCTTGGCTTCGGTGGTGCTGGTTTCCAGGCGCGCCGCACGTACGCCCTGATCGATCAAGCCCTGGCGCCATGCCTCGGCGGTGGGCCCGGTCAAACTGACCCGCAACGTGGCATCCAGGTTCAATCCGCGGGAAATAAGGGTGAGCCAGGTGGCGTCAGGCTCGGCGCCCAGCTTGGGAAAATCCAGCTCGCCAGTGCTTTTCAGTTCCCGCAGCAGCGTAGCGGAGGTCGGCAGCAAATCGCCCAACGGTGCGCTGGCGTCCATCTGTTCCACGTGCAGGTACGCCCGTCGATTGCCCCGGGTGATGCCGTACAACGCGACCAGGGAGTTGTCCTGCGGGGCCGCCAGGCGCAGCAGCAGGTATTCCTGCTGGCCGTCGGCGCCCACCAGCTTGGCATTGCCGAACACTTCATTGGCCCACAGGCTGCTTTCACCGCAATCACGGGCCTGGCACCAGAACAGCAGTTGCGCGCCCTGGGCCTGCAAGGCTTCGCGGGTGGCGGTAAAGGCGGCGCTGGAGGTGTGCTCGGCAGGCAGTTCGTAGGTGATGGCAGTGGCTTGGCCGCGGGCGGTGGCCTGGCCTTCATAGCGCAGCTGGCCGCTGATCTTGCGGATCGAGCCCAGCGGGTAGATACGTTCTTTCTCTTCGGCGGGACGGTAGTCGACGATCTGCGCGTCGACCTGACGGGCCACGGCGGGCAAGTCCTGGCTACCCGGTACGTCGGCGGCAAACACCAGCGGGCTGAAACAGCACAGCCCCAGAACACGGAAAAATCCCTTCGGCATACTCATCGGATCGGCGCGCCCTGGCCATTGGGGTGCGCTGCGGTGTTGAGATCGTTCATGGTTGACTCCCTTTCGATCCGCCCAGCCTCGGCAGTTGACCCCGCCAAGTCAAGGCGTGGAGAAGAACCGATTGAAACAGTCTGCAACAAGGGTAGCGCCTGGCTCGTCATTCAGGTGCAAATGATGGCCACCGGGCAAGGTAGTCACCTGGAACGGAAGCCCGGAAAGCAATTCGGAATGTTTCGCCAACATGCCGTCTTCGGCGACCACCAACTGTGTCGGACAGCCGACTCGGCGCACGAAGGCCATCGCCTGTTCTTCTGTCAGGCGCATGGGGGAGGCCAGGGTCAGGCGGCTGTCGCTGCGCCAGGTGTAACCACCCGGCACGGGCATCAAGCCACGCTGGGCCAGCAGTTCGGCGGCTTCACGACTGACTGCCACCACGCCTTTCATCCGCGCTTCCACCGCGCGATCAAGGGTGCTGTACACCGGCTTGCGCTTGTCCTGCAGGTTCATTTGCGCCTGCAACGCCATGCCGAGGCGTTCGGCGGCGTTGTCTGCGGTGCCGGTCGGCGGGATCACGCCATCAATCAATCCCAGGTGCGTCACCCGCTCCGGCAAGGCGCCGGCCAACACCAGGGAAACGATGGCGCCGAGGGAGTGGCCAAGTAATGCAAAACGTTTCCACCCGAGTTGTTCGGCGACTTGCAGCACGTCGTGGACGTAATCCCACAGGGAATAACCGGCGCCAGCGGGTCGATGGGCCGAGTGACCATGGCCGGCCATGTCCAGGGCGACGATGCGCAGGCCATCGAGTTTCGGTGCCAGCCGGGCAAAGCTGTTGGCGTTGTCCAGCCAGCCATGCAGGGCAATCACCGGCAAACCGTCTTCAGGGCCGAACAGATGCGCCGCCAACTCGATGTGCGGCAGCGCCAGGCGGACTTCTTCGACAGGCGCAGTCATGCGCAACTGCGCTCGCGCTGGCGAGCTTCCCAACGGGCAAACAGGTTCTTGATCAAAGTGGCGGTGTCCTGTGGGCGTTCAAGGGGAAACATGTGGCCGCCGGGCATGGTCAGCATTTCGCCCATGGGCATGCGCCCCACGCCGCTGGCATGGTGACGCATCACCACCCGGCTCTGGCGACCACGCACCACCGCCAGCGGCACTTTCAGTTGCCGGGCCTGGCCGGGGCTGGTGTGGGGCACGCCGCGGTAGATGCTGATTTCGGTGGCCGGATCAAAGCGCAGGCGCAGGCGATCACCCACCGGCTCCAGGCCGTGTTGCAGGTAGGCATCAAAACAGTCGGGATCAAAGCCGCGAAACAAGGTCTTGCCAGCGAAGTACTGGCGCGCAGCCGCCAGGTCGGCGAACTCTTCACGACGGCCCAGGGTGCGCCCCGCCGGGGTCAGCCGGTCAATAAAGCCGAAACGCTTGGCCGCGCGGATCACCCAGCGATCGGCCAGGGTCAGTACCGGCGAATCCAGCATCACCACCCCGCGATACAGCTGCGGGCTACGCATGGCCGCATGCAGGTGCAGCACGCCACCCAACGAATGGCCCACGCCCCACACCGGCTCCGGTTGTTGCTCAAGGTGGTGGATCAGTTCGTCCACCAGGTTCTGCCAATTGTCATCCACTGGAAACCGGGGGTCGTGACCGTGCTGCGGCAAATGCGCGACGGCGTACTCCGGGGCCAGGGCGGCAAACAATTTGCCGTAGGTCGCCGAAGGAAAGCCATTGGCGTGAGCGAAAAACACGTGCTGCGACATACCTGATCCATCACCGTAAACAGAGTGTTGATTCTCCCCAGACCCGGCAGTCACGGCAATGACTGTAACTGCCAGGAATGATGACACTCACGCCACGCCTATCGGGCCGGCGGCTTCTCCCCCAGCGGTACCACGGCCATGGTCAGGCGCGATACACAGCTGGCCTTGCCTTCATCGCTGGTCAGGCGGATGTCCCACACGTGGGTGGTGCGCCCGATATGAATCGGCTTGGCCACCGCCGTCACCCGCCCGCTGCGCAAGCCGCGCAGGTGGTTGGCGTTGATTTCCAGGCCCACGCAATAGAACTTGCTGGCGTCGATGCACAGGTAACTGGCCATGGAGCCCACGGTTTCCGCGAGTACCACCGACGCGCCGCCGTGCAGCAGGCCGTAGGGTTGATGGGTGCGGTGGTCGATCACCATGCTGGCCGTCAGGGACTCGTCGTCAAAACGTTCAAAGCGGATATCCAGTACTTCACCGATGGTGTTTTTCTGAATCGCATTCAGTTGCTCGATATTCGGTTGGGTGCGCCACAGGCTCATTGATCGGTCCTTATTGGTTTTATGTCAGTGCTCAATCCTGCCACAGCACGGCCTCGGAGCGCTCGCTCCAGGCCAGGAACTGCGACCCGTAGGCTGATTCAATCACGTTGCGCTTGATCTTCAAGGTCGGCGTGAGAAAACCGTTTTCCACCGCCCAACTGTCTTTCACCACCACCAGTTGGCGCAAGCGCTCATGTTTATCGAGCACTTGGTTGACCTCTTCCAGCAAGCGTTCAAGGCTGCCCTGCAAAGCCTGGCGCCCAGCGCCTGCGGCATCTTGCAGACCCACGGCAGATAACACGCACAGGCCCATGGGCGCACTCAAGCCATCGCCCACCACGCACACCTGCTCGATGCGTGCATGTTCGGCCAGGCGGTTTTCAATCGGCGCCGGGGCCACGTATTTGCCTTTGCTGGTCTTGAAGATTTCCTTGAGCCGCCCGGTCAGCCGCAGGCGGCCATCGGTGCCCTGCTCGCCCTTGTCGCCGGTGCGCAGGAAGCCGTCGGCGGTGAGGGTCTCGGCAGTTTTTGCCGGGTCCTTGTAATAACCGAGCATGGTCGCGCCGCTGCGTACCTGGACTTCGCCGTCGTCACCGATGCGTACTTCGACGTCCGGGCATGGCGGGCCTATCCAGCCGAGTTTCTGCTGGCCGGGGCGGCACACGTGGGAGTAGCCGCAGCTTTCGGTCATGCCATAGACCTCCAGCACATCCAGGCCCAGCCGGCGATACCAGACCAACAGTGCTTCGGGCACGGGGGCTGCGCCGGAGATCGCCACGCGCACAGCGTCCAGGCCCAACCCGGCGAGTACTTTGTGGCCGACCCGCTTGCCGATGAAGGGCAGGCGCAGCAAGGTATCGAGGCGGCTTGCGGGGATTTTGCTATAGACGCCCATCTGGAATTTGGTCCAGATCCGCGGTACGCCGAACAGCGCTGTTGGCCTCGCCCGTTTGAGGTCTGTCAGAAAAGTGTCGAGGCTCTCGGCGAAAAATACTGTCTGTCCGGTGTAGATCGAGGCCATCTCCACGAACATGCGTTCGGCGACGTGGCACAGCGGCAGGTAGGACAGCAGGCGGTCGCCCTCCCCCAGGCCGAACAGTTCAGTGCCGCGGATGGCCGCGAAGGCCAGCGCGCCGAAGCTGTGCATCACGCCCTTGGGCAGGCCGGTGGTGCCGGAGGTGTAGATGATGGTGGCTAGATCGGATGCTGCGGGCGCGGGGTTGTCCTGAATGGGTGAGCAGGCTTGCAGGTCGGCCCAGGTGAAATCGAATTCGCCATCGGGGCACAGCGGCAGGCTGATGGTGGGCAGGTCGGCCTTTACTCCGGCGGACATGGCGGGCCAGTCGTCCAGTTTGCCGATAAATGCCAGTGCGGCTTCGGAATGCTCGAGTACGTGGGCGACGGAGTCGGCGGTGAGGTTGGGGTAGAGCGGGACCGAGACGTGGCCGGCCATCCAGATGGCGAGGTCGGCGATGATCCAGTGGGCGCAGTTTTTCGAGATCAGGGCGATGTGGGAGCCCACTGGCAGGTCGCGGGCTCGCAGCCAGTGGGCGGCGCAGCGGGCCTGTTGACCGGCTTCGGCCCAGGTGAGGGTTTGGACCTCGCCGCCCTTGATGGGCTGAACCAGGAATCGTTGCCGTGGGTGGCGGGCTTCGCGGTCGAAGAAGACTTGCAGCGGCAAACGAATAGCGACAGACATGGACGCGCTCCTTTGTGTTCCGATGGTAGCCAACCAAGCACTTGCTTGGCTGACTATTTCATGGGAGCGCGGGGGGTGCAAGTTCTGCTGTTTTTGGGGGCATATCCGTTATTCAGGTAACGGCCGCTTATGGT